>JADFZT010000054.1:11585-34985 GCA_015232395.1 Magnetococcales bacterium
CTTAATCCTTTGATCTTAATCCTTTGATCTTAATCCTTTGATTTTGATCTTAATCCTTTGATTTACAACCCCCTGGGGGTGTGGGGGCGAGCCCCCACGGTTTTTCTTTTGATTTTGCTCTTATCTTTTGATTTTGCTCTTATTCTTCCGATCTTGCCTTATAGTCCTTCCAAATCAAAACAGCACATCAGACTTGATTGATGCGGTTCGCGTTGCTCACCACATCCTACATTTTTTTCGTGGGTTTTCTGGATCAGATCATCATCCTGTTTGAAGCAGATTTTTCAGCCATCCGCCTTTTTTTTCACCGGGAGTAGCACAGGTTGGTTTTTTCCAGGCCAGGACTGGGTCGGGCATCACCCGAGAGATGATCCACCAGGGCAGGATGCCTCCCCCACCGCCACAGCCACAACCGGCCCTACGGGGATGAAACACCTTGATCACCCAGGGATCCTCCTGACTCTGGACATAGACCATGGTGGTCCAGACCCCTTTTTCCTCTTCGAGGATTTCCGCTACCAGGGTGTCCAGATGTTGTCGGGCCATGTGGCCATCAACGGGAGTTTTGGGTAGATCGCCATCGGGCTCCATCAGATACCAGCCATCCCGGGCAGCCACTTCATCCCCCAGCTGGGCGACATCCTGTAGCCGAATCATGCCGTCGAAGCGGCCACTCCATCGTTCATTAAAAGGGGTCGTCATCTTATAACCCGTCCCTTGCGTTGGGATCATTGTCGTCCTTGGGATTTTACCCTCCCAGGAAGCGGATTGGTTACCATATCCCCTCACCCGGGACAAGCCATCACAGGGATTTGGTCAAAAACCGGATGTGAAGCCATTGCCAATCTTTCCCTTTTTGAGGCACCATTTGGGCAGATGTTCCTGGCAACACGTTTTTACTCAATCTGGAAACAAAACCCATGGCGACCAAATCCAAACCCGAATCCAGCCCCGACACTGATAATGCGCTACTCAAAGTGCCGGGATTTCGCTTGGCAGCGACCGCTTCAGGCATCAAAAATAAGGGGGTGCTTGATCTCCTCCTCGTTGCCTGTGACCCACCGGCCGTGGTGGCCGGGGTATTTACCCGCAATCAGATCGTCGCCGCTCCGGTGGAAATCTGCCGGGAGCGCTTGTCGGGAGGGGAGGCTCAAGGGCTGCTGGTCAATTCCGGCAATGCCAACGCCTGTACCGGTGCTGTTGGTGATGAGACAGCCCGGGAACTATCAGCGCAAGTGGCTGATTTGCTGGGCGCACCCAACGACACCATCTTTATCGCCTCCACCGGAGTGATCGGCGAACCACTGCCCGGGGAAAAAGTCAAAAAGGCGCTCCCCAAACTCATGGATGATCTGGATGAGGGGGAATGGCTTCAGGCTGCCCAGGCGATCATGACTACCGATACCCGACCCAAAGCGACCAGTCGGCAGTTTACCCTGGAAGAGATAACTTTTACCGTCACCGGCATTGCCAAAGGCTCCGGCATGATTCACCCGGACATGGCGACCATGCTCGGGTTTATCTTTACCGACGCCCCCATCACCCAGGCGGCCTTACAGACCCTGCTGACTCAGGCGGTGGATAACAGCTTCAACGCCATCACCGTGGATGGAGATACCTCCACCAACGATACCGTGCTGGCTTTTTCATCCGGCTTGGCAGGCGGGGACACCATTGATGATCCGGAACATCCCCGGGCAGCCCCCCTGGCCCAAGCCTTGAATGGCCTCTGCCAGGAGCTGGCCTGGGAGATTGTCCGGGATGGCGAAGGGGCCTCCAAATTTGTGACTGTTTCGGTGACCGGCGCCAAAACCCGGGCCGATGCCAAACAGGTCGCCATGACGGTGGCCAAATCCCCTTTGGTCAAAACCGCCTGCTGCGGCTCAGACCCCAACTGGGGCCGGATCATCGCGGCTGTCGGCTATGCCGGTGTACCACTGGTGGTGGATCGGCTGGCGATTCATCTGGGGGAGGTGCGGATTGTAAAAAACGGCGGCAGGGATCCGGACTATACCGAGGAGCAGGGGCAGGCGGTGATGAACTGCCCGGAGATCGCCATTACCATTGATCTGGGACTGGGAGAGGCTTCCGCGACGGTGGCTACCTGTGATCTGACCCAGGGCTACATCACCATCAACGCCGACTATCGCAGCTGAGGATTTTGGGGGGTTCCCTGGCCGGGGGTGTCCCTGGCTTCAGGGCAGCCCCCCTCCTTGGCGAGGAAACCCCATCCATGGATCGGAACAAACCATCCAGCTCACCTCTCTCCCCCTCGCCCCCGCTGGCCTGGGATGAGATCAAAACCGTCCTGCTGGATATGGATGGGACTCTGCTGGACCTCCATTTTGACAACGTCTTTTTTCTGGAGACGGTACCCAAAGCCTATGGAAAAAAAAACGGCCTCTCCTTTAGCGAAGCCAAGGCCGCCGTCAAGGAGAGCTATCGCACGGTGGAAGGAACCCTGCTCTGGTATGATCTCGACTACTGGAGCCGGGTGCTGGGTATGGATATTCCCCTGCTGAAACAGGAAGTGCAGCACCTGATCCAGGTCCACCCCCAGGTGATTCCTTTTCTGAAAAGCTTGAGATCCTGCCAGCTGCCGACGCACCTGGTGACCAACGCCCATTCGAGTTCACTGAAGCTCAAGCTTTCCCGCACCCCCATCGGGGATTATTTTGACTCGGTTATCTCCAGCGCCCAGGTGGGTGAGCCCAAAGAGGCGGATCCCTTCTGGCCTCTGCTGAAGGAAAGAATCGGATTTGAACCCGCTACCACCCTGCTGATTGACGACTCCGAACCGGTTCTGGAAGCCGCCGCCCGGTTTGGTATTGGCCACCTGCGCCACATCGCCGCCCCCAGCTCCCAAGAGCCCCCCTGCTATTCCCGGCAGTTTTTCTCCATCACCCGGTTTTCAGAAATTCAGCCAAAATAGCCACTCCACCCCCATGCTGTTGCCAGGGTCAGGTGACCGACCTCCCAAGATCCTGTCGCAATATGCCGCTTTTGGCCTTGATGCAGCGTTACACAGCTTTCTGTGAGTCTCACATATACCTGGATATGCTACGATTCTCAAAAACTGCAAGCCTTGCCTGAAGACCAAAATCGACATATTGCAACAGGCTCCCAAGTTGGAACAGCCAATCAGGGGGAGGTCAGTCAGGGCCTGTTTTTTTTGTGGGGCTGGCGGGGTGATTATTCAACTCGAATGATGCGGTTCGCGCAGCTCACCACATCCTACGTATGGTTTACGTGGGTTATGCGGTTTACGTGGATTATGCGGGTTTACGGGGGGAATCAGGCATCAGCCCTCTGCCCGATCGCCAGCAGGTCGGCTTCAGTCTGCTCAATCATGGCATCGAAGTAGGAGAGCAGGCCCTGATCTGCAACCATTTCCCGAATCCGGTTGATCTCCTTCGGAGTTGTCTGCTTTTTCCAGATGCCCACCCGATCGGTCAAGAGGGGGGTACCCAAGCGGGAAGTAGTAGGGCCTTCCCACCCCAACACCTTGCGCACGACTTCAACATCGTGGGCGTTGCCATCAAAACGCCCGGCAGCCTCTTCCCACCCCTCCCCCACAAAATCGATAACCCCCTTCATCACCGAAACCGGTTGAAATACCAGCTGTTCGTAGCGCACATCCATAAACCATTTGTCATCCGATTTATAGTGCTCTCTGGCTTTATGGCTGGCACCCAAAAAACGGCACCAGTGGGGAGCGAAGAGTTCCGGTGTGTGGTAAGTTTTGGAGCCCTTGAAGGAAGCGAAAACATCCCGGGGATCCCGAACCACATGGATAAATCCAGCGTGCTCCCAAGCGGCGTGGATGGTGACCAGATGAAAGACGTTACCGGGGGTTTTTTCCACCCAGCGCCGTTTACCGGCCCGGGAGGTACAGTAGCTCATAAAACGATTCAAAAAATGGGTGGCACTTCGAGACTCTTTGATAATTCGCGCCATGTCGTCGGGTTGAACTTCAAAGAGTTGCTGTAGAAGATCGAGGCGCTCTTCCAGGGTTTCGTTGCGCTCAGCCACCCCCCCTTGGGGGCCTGCTTGCCAATCCATCCCAAACCAGTGTGTCTCCAGGCCTGAAAAAAAGGCGGAATGCTGACCAATCATACAGCGTAGAAGGGAAGTACCTGATCGGCATAAACCGCCGATAAAGAGGGGTGCGGTTGTACCGGGGGCTTGCATGTGCATTGATTTGTTCAATACCTTTTTTTGTTGGAAAGACCATTGAATTCATTCAACTGTTACATTCATATAATCAGTTTATTCCTGCCCCCGACAGGTGTCAACCATTTCCTGGATTCTTTATAGAAAGAACCTTATTCAACAACTCAAAACAAATATTTCCATCTTACAATATACATTTAACAGCCCCCCAAGGAGATGTCGAAATAAAACCCAGCAACCCCCAAAGAGCGTTTTTCAGACCGGTTCAAAAAAAGCCGCTGAAGATGAAGAGTCTCCAGAAGGCTCACCAACGCAAGGGGAGCCCTTACCAGATCAAGGGGGGGCACCCCATCCATACCAGCTGCCACTGGGCAAAAAGCGGCTGGTTATCGTGCCCCAGGTTTCAGGGGTCATCACCCTTTCCACCACCCCCTGACTCTCAGGCATGAATAAAAACAGCACCCCCACCCCGCCATACATGAACGCGCTGGCCAAAGGGTCGCTGGAGTAGAGTTTGAATGCGGTGCCAAAGGAGTTTTTCACCCCCCCGACCCCCAATAGATTGAGGCTGTAGATTTCGTCCAGCAACAGGTGAATCACAAAGCCGAAAAAAAGAAATCCCCCTGCCAGCCAAGCCGATATTCCGGAAAAGGCGTACCCCTTGGTGAGCCAGATGGCCATGATGAATCCAAACAACACCCCGGCAGGCAGGGAGTGAAAAATCCCCCGATGCACCGTAGACCAGGTAAATATTTTAAAGATGACCGATTTAAAAAAAAGAAACGCCACCAGCCAAATACCGACCAGCTCCACCACCGAAAGCCCGCCACCGGTTTGACCGAACATGACCAGGAACGAAAACACAATCGCCCCAAGGGTAAAAGCGATATTGAGGGGGGTCGAATTATCGGCATCAATATCAGGCAAAATCCCCCCCAAAATCGCCGCCACAAAACAGACCAGAGCATCCCCCTGGCTTACTCGTTCCGCCACCAGTAGAGAGGTGGAGCCCAAGCCACCGGCAACGGTAGCCACAGTCAGATGCGTCTTGAAATCAGCCATCAGCTCAGAAGCTCTTCTCTTCCAAAAATTTTTCCACCGTATAGACCAAAATATCGACTCCCTCCTGCCAGCACCCCTCCATGAGACCGGCCTTGAGGCAGAGGTGGGTCAGAAAGGTTTTGGCATCGGGAAGCTGCTGCCACACCTGAGGCAAAAAGGTCGCCCGACGCTGACCTTTGCGCAGAATCACCCCATGCACCCCCGGTTGCAAACGCTTCAGCAGATCCAAACCATCCCGATAGGGAAAGGGTTCGGGAGGAGTCAGGAGGGAGACTTCAATCCGCACATCTGCCAACTGCTCAGCCCGGAGCGCTGAAAACCGGGGATCCCGGGTGGCCGCAGCGACAGCATTGTCGAGCAAATCCCGGGCCAGAGAACGATGGGCCTGCACCGTGCCGATACACCCCCTGAGCTGTCCGGCCTGGGTGAGGGTGATAAAGCTCGCCCCCTGCACCCCCAGGGACTCATCCTGAGCCAACAACTGATCTGGAGAGATCCCCTCCTCTCCCCGCAGCACCTTTTCCAGATGGCCTCGAAGAATGGTTGGCAGTTTTGGTCCGATCATCTTCATTTCCCTTCCGATCCGGAGGGAGAATTGCCAGAAACAGCAGCCCCCCCCGCCTCATCATGAAACAGATAGCTGGCATACCCCACCACCCGGGATTTATCCCCAGCGGTATCCCCGGAGTTGCGATAGTCCGCCAGAGTGGGTTGCCAACGGTGGCGTCGGGCCAGCTCCATGACGGCGGCGATGGCGGTTTTGCCACACGCTTCACAGCGGTCGAGATGATCGGGATTTTCTTCCAACACCCCCCGGGTGCACCATTGATCGATGGTTCGGGCTTCATCGTAAGCGTGAAAATGGGAAAGATCGGAGGAAGCAACGATCAGATCCTCCGGCTGCCAGTGAGCGGCAACCAGATCTGCCAGACGCTTGCCGGAAAGCTCCCCATAGACCATGGGTACCAGACGAAAATGGCCCAATGTTTCCTGAAGAAAGGGCAGATGCACCTCCAAGGCGTGTTCCTGGAGATGGGGAGAAGGATCCCGGCTCACATCCCTCTCCAGAGCCAAAGCATCGACTATGGCCTGATCCACTTCAATCACCCCCAAGGGGGTGGCAAAAGCGGAAAAATCACCCACCGAAACCCCGCTGAGATAGACCCGGTGTGAGGGGGACAGAACAAAAACCCGTCGGGGATTTTCCGGGGTCGCCCGCTGCAAGGTGCCATAGGCGTGGGCGGCGGTATAACCGGAATAGACATAACCTGCGTGGGGCGCCACCATGGCCCGAGGGGGTGGATACTCCCCAGTGGACCTGGCTTGGCGCAGCAGGGTTTGAATCATCCCCCGAAGCCCCTTGGCATCACCGGGATAAAACATGCCCGCAACAGCTGGAGGACGAACGCGTTCGGTTGCCATCGGCCACCCCTCTATTTTTTTTGGAAAGTGAACTAATTCCCCCCATCCGCCCCCCATTAAGAGTGGCAAGGGCACCAACTGGTTGCAGGGGGTATCCTCAAAATCAAATCTCAGTATAGTTCTTTTTTAGCGGAAAGAACCCCTTTTCCCCTATTTTGAGAGGGGGAAAAGGGGAAAGCCCGGCCCTTTTTTGGAGGCGCACGGCCCTCCCTTTGGTCTGGGTGGCTGGATCTCCTGGACCGGCTTGCAATGACATCCCATAACGGGTCATTCTAGGCGGTGGATTCAAACCAACGGACCATCCTTGAGCAGTGGCTGACCATCAATCACCATTATCGAAAAAATGGGTGACAATCAGATGAAATCCCGCACTTTTTTTCTGTTTGGCCTGATACTCCTGCTGGCCGCTCCCGCCTGGGCAGGCCACGGCTTGAGCCTGGATGGCCAACTCAAATATCCGGCAGGCTTTGCAGGCTTTGACTACACTTCCAAAGAAGCCAAAGTGGGAGGCACCCTCACCCTTCACTCCATCGGCGGATTCGACAAGATGAACCCCTTCACCCTGAAGGGCACCGCCCCGGACTTGCTCAACACCCTACTCTTTGAAAGCCTCACCACCCGCTCCCTGGACGAAGCTTTTTCCCAATACGCCCTGCTGGCCAGTGATATAGCCGTCGCCGCAGATGGCCAATCGATCACCTACACCCTGGACAGTGACGCCACATTTTCCGACGGTACCCCAGTCACGCCGGAAGATGTCAAATTTTCCCTGGAAACCCTGAAGTCAGACAAAGCCCATCCAGCTTATCAAGCCTACTGGCGGGATATTCTCTCTGCCGAAGTGCTGGACGCTTCCCGGGTGCGGCTGCATTTTGCCAGCAAAAACCGTGAGCTTGCGATGATCTCCGGGGAATTTCCCATCTTTTCCAAAGCGTTCTTCACCCAGCATGCTTTTGACAAGGGGGATCTCACTGTCCCCCTGGCCTCAGGCCCCTACCGGGTGGCTTCGTTCAACCCCGGCAAAACCATCATCTATGAGCGCAACCCCGATTATTGGGGCTGGCAGCGGGGGGTTAATCGGGGGATGTATAACTTTGAGCGGATCGTGATCAAATATTTTCGGGATCCGGTGGTGGCCCAGGAGGGGTTCAAGGCGGGGGAGTTTGATTTTATCTTCGAGAACAACTCCAAACAGTGGGCCCGGGATTACAAGGGCGATAAATTCACCTCCGGCAAGATCATCAAGGAGACCCTCGACCACAGCAACGGCGTAGGTATGCAGGGGTTTGTCTTCAACCTGCGCCGCCCGATTTTTCAGGATATCCGGGTGCGCCAGGCCCTCTCCCTGGCCTTTGACTTTGAATGGTCCAACCGCAACCTTTTCTACAGCCAATATGCCCGCTCCGACAGCTATTTTACCAACACCGAAATGGCTGCCAGGGGCAAGCCCTCTGCTGAAGAGTTAAAGCTGCTTGAACCCTTCCGCAAGGATCTCGATCCGGCTGTTTTTGAAGCAGTCACCCCCCCTCCTTCGACGGAACCACCTGCCAGCCTGCGCAAAAACCTCCGCCAAGCCATGAAGCTCCTCAAATCGGCTGGCTGGAAGGTGGGGCCGGACAAGGTGCTGGTCAATGGTCAGGGACAACGATTCGAAGTGGAAACAGTGCTGGTCTCTCCCGCCTTTGAGCGGATTTTGGCCCCCTATACCGCCAATCTGAAAAAACTCGGCGTGGTGATGACCTACCGCACTGTCGATCCCTCTCTCTATCAGCGGCGGGTCAATGATTTTGACTATGACATGATCGTCGCGGTGTTTGGCCAGTCCCAATCCCCGGGCAACGAACAGCGCAACATGTGGCACTCCCAAAGCGCCGATGTGAAGGGTAGCCAAAACCGTATCGGGCTCAAGGATCCCATCATCGACGCCCTGGTGGATCACATCATCTATGCCAAGGATCGCAAGGCTCTGGTCACCGCCTGTCGGGCGCTGGACCGGGTGCTCCTCTCCGGCCACTATGTGGTGCCCCACTGGTATATCCCCTACCACCGCATCGCCTATTGGGATCAATTCGCCCGCCCCGAAACCAAGCCCAGCCATTTTACACCCACAGATTGGCTCCTGGCCTGGTGGATTGAGAAATAAGGGGATGATCTGACCATGTGGGCTTATGTATTTCGGCGTTTGCTTTTGATGATCCCCACCCTCTTCGGGATCATGGCCATCACCTTTTTGATCATCCAATTTGTCCCCGGCGGACCGGTGGAGCGGATGATCTCCATGATGGAGCAACACGGCAGTGCCGGGGGGGGTGGCGGCACCCTGGTTTCCGCTGGTGGGGGAGCAACGGCGGGCCCCAGTGGCAGCTATCGGGGGGGGAAGGGACTGGACCCGGATCAGGTCGAGGCGTTACGCAAGCTCTACGGCTTTGACCGGCCTGCCCACGAACGTTTTTTCCTGATGATGGAAAATTTTATCCAGTTTGAGTTTGGGGAGTCCTATTACCATCACCGCAAGGTGGTGGAGCTGGTGGTCGAAAAGCTGCCGGTCTCGATTTCCCTGGGCATGTGGACCTTTTTTCTCACCTATCTGATCTCGATTCCCCTGGGCATCCGCAAGGCGGTGCGCCACGGCAGCCGTTTTGACACAGCCACCTCCACCCTGATTTTGGCGGGTTATTCGATCCCGGGATTTGTGCTGGGGATCATGCTCATCGTCCTTTTCGGGGGGGGCAGTTTTTGGGATGTTTTTCCCATGCGGGGGCTGGTTTCCGACAACTGGGAGAGCCTCGCCTGGCCCGCCCGCATCGCCGACTATCTCTGGCACATGGCGCTACCCATCACCGCAGCCTCGGTGGGGACATTTGCGGTGATGACCATGCTCACCAAAAACAGCTTTTTGGAAGAGATCTCCAAGCAGTATGTCATCACCGCCCGAGCCAAGGGACTTTCCGAAACGGGGGTGCTCTATCGCCACGTCTTTCGCAACGCCGTCATTCCCCTGGTCACCGGCTTTCCAGGTTCCTTCGTCGCGGCATTTTTCAGTGGCAGCCTCTTGATCGAGACCATTTTCAGCCTGGATGGCCTGGGGCTTTTGGGGTATGAATCGGTGATCAATCGGGACTATCCGGTGGTGATGGCCACCCTCTATTTTTATACCCTGCTGGGGCTCATCACCAAGCTCCTCACCGACATCACCTACGTGCTGGTGGATCCCCGCATCACCTTCGAAAGTGCCGAATAACCCCTACCAGACCCCACCGGACGACCATCCCCTTTGACCGGCTTCACAGAAATCCGATCAAGCGTGATCCATCCGGAACGACCAGACCCTATCCGCTTTTGGCCCAGTCAAAGGTGGAGGTGGAGATATCCAGATCGTATCCGGTTTCACTGCTGAGGAGTCGTTCCAGGATAATATTGATCAACTTATCCTTGAGCTTTTCCCGGATAATGGGACTGAGGGTTTTGAAGGCTTCCCGATCCACCCGCATGACGATGGCGTCGGTATTGGAGACCACATCTGCCGAGCGTTTGTGGGTGTTGGAAAGGAAGGAAATTTCGCCGAAGACATCCCCGGTCTTGAGAATGGCCACCGGTTCTTTGGAGGCTCCCACGACGGTAGCGGTCCCTTTGACGAGAAAGAAGAGATGGTTATCGCCCCCTCTGGCCTTGATGATGAGGGTGCGTGGTTCATATTTGAAAATACGCAGATTCAGCTCCGAGACGGTTTTTTTTTCGTCATCGGAGAGCCCACTGAAAAAGGCCAGGCTGTCGATAATTTTAAGCTTGAGCACTACACCCCTCCCCGAGCCGCTGTCAATAAACCCCACGGCATTGGGTATGTGACTGAAATGGATCGATGGCAAAAAGGCGCGACCCTGAAGTCTCACCCCCCTTGCGGATTATCCATCACCAAAACCGAAAACTCAATTTTGATTTTTACAAGATTGCAATATATTGATTGCAATATATTGCAAAAATCGTACCCAAGAAACGGACAGCTATCGATTCGGAATTTATTGTGGCTTGAATGGATATCCAAAACCAGCCGGAGAGAACTGAATGGACCAGGGAGTACAGGGGGGAAACTTAAGAAAGAAAAACAGGGGGAAACAGAAATAATCGGGGGAGCAGGTCAGGTAGGATTGGTGCTCCCGGTATCCAGCCAAATCCGTTTGGCATGGATACCGGGGTGTGGGGTGTGTGACTGGGGTAGAAGGCTCAGGCACAAACTCCCCGGTACTATCCAGGGGGGGATGGTTTCTGACGATCAACGGGTTATCGTCAAAAACCCATCCCCACCCTGGGGTCATCATCCATCACTTAGGCAGCCAGCTCTTCCTGGAGCGCCTGCTCTTCGTTATCAGCCTCTTCAGAAGCCTCTTCAATCGCCTCTTCCTGGGTCATAACGACCGGGATGGGGGAAGCTTCCATTTCGGTTTCCGTCGCAAATTCCGGCTCAACAGTGATTTCACCGGCCATCTCTTCGGATACGGCTTCGGTGGTGAGATCCGGGGCAGCCATCATCTCTTCGGCAGTCGTATCGGCGGTGTGATCTTCAGCCATCTCCTGGTCGATGAGATTTTCAACCATCTCCGGGGTCAGATCTTCAGAGACAGCCTCGGCGGTGATCTCTTCAGCCACCGCGTCAGTGGCCAGATCTTCAGCCAGCTCTTCGGTGGTCAGATCCTCAGCCAGCTCTTCAGCAACAGGCTCAGCGGTGAAATCTTCAGCCATTTCCTCAGTGCTCAGATCCTCATCCAGCTCTTCAGCAACAGGCTCAGCGGTGAAATCTTCAACCATCTCTTCACTGAGGTCCTCAGCCATCACAGCGTCGGCCAGGGTCTCTTCTTCAGCCATCTCCTCTCCGATCATCTCTTCAGCGCTCAGATCTTCGGTAGAGAAGGTTTCGTCAGCGGCTTCCTCTTCGGTGTGGGCGGCATCGGCCTCGGGGGCTTCATCGCTCATCTCGGCTTCCGGAGCTGAATCAGCTTCATCCGTGATGGCCTCATCCGTTTCAGCTGTGCCAGCCATCTCTTCGGCGCTGCCTGCTTCGGCATCGATGGACTCTTCTTGATCCTGAGTCGGGTTCAGGGTGATCTGAGTCAGATTTTGAATCCGCGCTTCGATGGTGGTCATATCGCCATCGGCATCCAGAGCGGTGCGCAGGGCTTCCATGGCCCCACCGATCAGACTCAGTGCGGTTGCATCCAGCCCCCGCAGGTTGGCTTCCATCGATTTACCCGTGGCATAGATCAGAGCCTCGGCCCGGTTGCGCACTTCGATCAGGAGACGCTTTTGGCTGTCGCTCTCGGAGTGCTCTTCGGCATCCCGAATCATCTGGGAAATTTCGGCATCGCTCAAACCGCCAGAAGCCTGAATCTCGATGGAGTGCTGCTTGCCGGTACCTTTGTCCTTGGCGGAAACGTGCACCAGGCCGTTAACGTCGATGGCAAAGTTGACTTCGATCTGCAAAGTCCCCCGGGGAGAAGCAGGCAGATCCACCAGGTCGAACTGACCCAGGGGCCGGTTGCCGTTAAAAAGCTCCCGCTCCCCTTGGGCCACCCGAATGGAAACGGCGGTCTGATTGTCTACCACGGTGGAGAAGAGCTTGGTTTCCTGGCAGGGGATGGTGGTATTTTTTTGGATAAGCCGGGTAAAAACACCGCCCCGGGTTTCCAGACCCAGCGAAAGAGGGGTCACATCCAACAGCAGGATATCCCGCACTTCCCCTTGGAGCACCCCACCCTGGAGGGAAGCCCCCATGGCCACCACCTCGTCGGGATTGACACCCAGATGGGCTTCACGGCCAAAAAATTCAGCCACCACTTCACGTACCCGGGGCATCCGGGTCATGCCACCCACCAGAATCACCTGGTCGATATCAGCGGCAGACATTTCGGCATCTTCCAGAGCGATCCGGCAGGGCTCCAGAGTCCGTTGGATCAGGGCATCCACCAGGCTTTCCAGCTTGGCCCGGGTAAGGGTGATATCCAGATGCTTGGGGCCGTTGGCATCGGCGGTGATGAAAGGCAGATTCACCTCGGTACGATGGGCAGCGGAAAGCTCGATTTTGGCTTTCTCAGCGGCTTCCTTGAGCCGTTGCAGAGATTTTTTATCCTGGCGCAGGTCGATCCCCTGCTCATTTTGAAAGGTATCGGCCAGATAGTCGATCAGGCACTGGTCGAAATCTTCACCACCGAGGAAGGTGTCACCATTGGTGGATTTGACCTGAAAGACCGAATCACCGATCTCAAGGATGGAGATATCAAAGGTACCGCCACCCAGGTCGTAGACCGCGATGGTTTGACCCTCTTCCTTGTCCATGCCGTAAGCCAGCGCAGCAGCAGTGGGCTCGTTGATGATCCGCAGGATGTTCAAACCCGCGATGCGTCCAGCATCCTTGGTGGCTTGGCGCTGGGCGTCATCAAAGTAGGCGGGAACGGTGACCACGGCATCGGAGACCTCTTCGCCCAGAAAATCCTCGGCGGTCTGCTTCATCTTTTGCAGAATCATGGCAGAGGCTTCGGAGGGGCTGATGGTGCGACCATCGGCAGCGATGCCAGCATCGCCATTTT
Source organism: Magnetococcales bacterium (assembly GCA_015232395.1). Classification (NCBI taxonomy): domain Bacteria; kingdom Pseudomonadati; phylum Pseudomonadota; class Magnetococcia; order Magnetococcales; species Magnetococcales bacterium. The sequence goes on from JADFZT010000054.1 coordinate 24,821, forward strand.
CACCTTCGACGATGTTGTAGGAGACCAGTTCCTTCTCCTTTTGAGTCCGTTCATTGTCGAACCGACGACCCATCAGGCGCTTGATGGCGTAGAGGGTATTTTCGGGGTTGGTGACCGCCTGACGTTTGGCAGCCTGACCCACCAGGCGCTCGCCATCGGTGGCGAAGGCCACCATGGAGGGGGTGGTGCGGGCTCCCTCACTGTTTTCGATCACTTTGGGATCACCTCCCTCCAGAATGGAGACGCAAGAGTTGGTGGTACCCAGGTCAATTCCGATAACTTTGCTCATTTTGTGTCGTCCTTCTCCAAAGGTTCGTTCAATTCCAATTATAAGGGTGTCGTTTCAAGGGTTTGATCAGGGGCCGCCCATGATAAACTTGAGAGCGGCTCCTCGGGGTCGTTTCGTTTTGTCGTTTCGATCCACCAGGCGTCCGGATACCTGGAACAGGGATTTACCAAGATCGTTTTTAAGTCCTGTCAGCTCCGGACGGGTTTCAACAAGAGCCTTAAAAGTGGCCATGGCCCGCTTGCTGGCCAGATCCCAGTTGTATCTAAACCGTTTTGATCCGACCGGGGCTTGGCTGGAGTGACCTTCGATAAGCACTGACTCCAGTCGGACGGTGCTCTCGGTGCCTACACATCCTCCCTCGGTGGCTTCAGCTGTGCTGTTACCTGCATAGCATGGGAGTGATTTTGCAAGTTTCACGCCAACCTTTCCAAGCACCGCCTGGTTGGTCGCATTAATCGCTGCAGAAGCAGAGCTGAACTTGAATGAGGCGGGCAGATAAAGCACCCCTTCCCCACCATCCACATCCAGGACAACCCCCTCCTCAGCCAGAGATGTTTTTATGCTTGATAACAACTCATTACGAGAAGACACGGCATTGGGGCTGTCACTATTCACCGTCCCTTGCACACCGTTACCGCCGGCGGCCAACATCAGCAGGGTCGCTTCCACATCCCCAGCCTCGTCAGCCAGAGTGGGTTCATCGGCAACAATCGGTTCATCGACAACAATCGGCCCACGATCTGTCAAATTCCCATCTGTTGACACTTCCCGGGCCTGACGCCCAGCTGCCAGCACCCTCTCCAGCGCCTCTTTTTTATCCTGGAGCGATTTTATCTCCCTGCCCTGTAAGGATAATGTCTTCGAAAGCCGGGAAATTTCAGCAGCCATCTCTTCTCTGTTGCCTTCAAGCTCCCCAGGTGTGGCCTCTGCGGGGGTGAGCAGGGTTTCTTTTGGCGCCCTGCCAGCCAAAATCCCGACATTATCCAAACACATACGATCCAGTTCCGCCTGCTTTCCAGCCAGCTGGGCATTCAGCATACGCCGCTCAGAGATCAGGGTTGCCAAACGCAGGCGAATGCCATCGCTGTTTCCCGTCATCACCACCGGCCCACTCGCTGCGATACTCCCAGGAGCCGTCATACCCCGTGCGCCAACCCGAACCAACTCGCCCCCCATGTTGATCCGGTCATAAAAATAGGTGCCGATAAAGAGGATCATGCAGAGCATCAGCAGCCCGATCACCGACTCGATCAGAAAAACTGAAAAACCTCGATTCAATTCGTGCATGACACTTTGCCCATTTTTATTTACCCGGAGCGATTTCCGGCAAGAGTTCGCTTTTGAGCCAGCCGTCAAACCCGCTGACATAGCTATTTTTCCACCAAGTTTTGACTGTCATTGTTTCGACTAAAACGTCAGTGAGAGCCTGCTGTTTTGTCGAATCCTGCGTTTTTTGCTGTTGGAATGAGTAGATTGCAAGGTTTATGCCAAACGCTGACACACCAAGGGATTGAAGCGGGTAACCTCCCCCAAAGCAGACCAATCACCCCATGAGCAATCATCACTCCAGACTAAACATCCCTGAATAAGCTGCTTTTTCAAACAATTGGGAAGGAACAGGCACACAACCCCGCAGATAATCCACAGGGCAAATCATTTATCGTCAAAATTCAGAGAGGGGGTATCGGGTAAAGCAGAGGCGCAAACGCCCATCTGAAAGGATGGTTCGAAGTCAGGTGGGAGAGACGCACCAACAGCTACGCCAGAGCCGTCTGGTCTGGAAGAGACAGAGAAAACGGGGAAAGCAGCAGCAAACCCATGACTGCCATCCCAGAGAGATTTTGAGCTGTAACCGTCAGGAAGGATGATACAGAGTCAAAAAACAGGCATACCCGGCGAACAAGGTAGCCCAAACAGGAAAGGAACAAACAGGAAAACAGAGTTCACATCAGAAAATCATCGATGGCTGACATGGCAGACACACGGCCCCACCCAACGAACGACCGGGAAAGGTAGGCTCATCACCTCCCCTCCCGGAAACACCAAGCCCCCATTGAGAGAGACTACACTTCAGCATTCACCGGATTCAAAAAGACCTGCACCCCACCGACATGCTCCATCTCATCGAAAATTTTCTTCTGCAAAAATTCAACGATAAGGTCGCCTTCATAGACCTTGAGGTTTTCATCCACCTCCACGCTCACCTCCACCTGCAACTCTTCACCCGTGGATCTGGCCCTGAGATAGGAGATTCCCAACACCCCGGCCACCCCCCGGGTAATGTCGTAGATCACCTGCAACTCTTCCATCTCCGGAGAGGTATCCATCAACCCTTCGATGGCATCCACGTTGAGTTCAATACCGATGCGAATCACCAAAATCGAAACCCCGAAAGCAGCCAGGGGATCGGCGATGGGAAAGCCGAAGGTAGCGAAGCCAATACCGATCAGCACCGCGATGGAAGAAAAAGCATCGGAGCGGTTGTCCCAGGCGTTGGCTAAAATCGCCGGGGAGTTGTTTTCATGTCCGACACAGCTTTGATAGCGATACATCAGTTCGTTGCAGAGCACCGAAACCAACGCCCCGATCAGAGCGATCTTTTCCGGGGCCTCATACTCCCCCCGGACCAAATCCTTGATGGCACCGATCATGATAAAAAAGGCCCCGATCAGGAGGATCAGGCCGACGATGGAGCTGGAGATAAATTGAATCTTGCCATGACCGTAGGCGTGATCTTCGTCAGCAGGCTTGGCAGAAATCTTCAAGCTGATCATGGTGACGGTACTGGCAATCACATCCGCCGAGGAGTGAAAGGCATCCGCCACCAGTGCGGCAGAGCCCGTCAGCCCACCCAGAATGCCCTTGTAGCAGGCAAGAAAAATATTGTTGGCCAGCGCCCACCAAATCACCTTGTCCCGGCACTGGTTACAGTGGTCAAATTTCATCAGCGTTCCATTTCCATCTCAGTTTACGGAGCCCCATTGTCAGATGGGGGTGTCATCGCTTCCGGCGCCATCGGAGCAACAGTCTCACCGGAGGTTGGGGCTTTTCGGCCACCACCCAAGGGCAGCAGTCGCTTAAAGGCTTTTTGAGCCATACGAGACCTTAAAAAGGCGGTCTCCTTGCTGTCCTTATCATAGCGGAAATAGTCGTAGCGGGTAAAACCGGTCACCCGAGCCATCACATACCAAGGGAACGAGGAGATCAGCGTGTTGAAAATCCGCACCTCCTCGTTATATTCATCCCGGCGTTTGGAAATCCGATCCTCAATCTCCACCAGCTTATCCATGAGCTGCTGATAGGTCACCGAAGAACGAATCTGGGGATAACGCTCCACCACCGCCAAAAGCTTGGAGAGCGACGGCAATCCAGCCACCCCCGCACCCCCAGCCAAGCCAGCACCGCCCTCTTTACCAGAACGGGCCATCTCGGGCCGCTTGTCAGCCACATGGCGAAACACTTCCTGCTCCAGAGCCGCTTGGTTCAAGGTGAGGTTGATGAGATTTTCAAACAGGTTGGCCCGGCGCTGAATCACATCCTCCACATGGCCCCGGGATGATCGAACCCGCTCCTCCAAGGTCACAAACCGGTTGAAATTGTAGAGAGTGGTCACCCCAAAAACCAACACCGCAATAAACGAAACCACCACAATCAGCACCCGAGCCTTAATGGGCGGCAACTGCATGCGTTGCGCTTCAAACTCCTCCTTGTAGAGTTGGCGCATCAACCGTTTCATACGGCGGATACGTTCCTCACTGGTGCCCTCCGGCCCCAGATCCTCCAACCCTTCAAATTGGTCCTTACCCTGAGCCATGCTTCAACAACTCCAAATAGTCAGCCAAGTCACATACCCAGCTGAACCTTCATAAGCTACAGTTTGCAAAAAATCAGTGCTCAACACCACCCTCTTCGATCTCCACCGCCCGCTTGAAGAAGGCCACCGCTTCGTCGTGGCGGCCCATCTGCTCCAGGGTGAAGCCCAGGGATTGATACACCTTCGCTTCCGTCGGGCGAATCTGCAACGCCGCCTCAAACGCCGCCACCGCGCCATCATAATCCTGTAAATTGTCCTTGGCGATGCCCAGGCGATAGTTCAAATTAAAATTTTCCGGGTTCTCCACCACCGCCTTCTCCAACGTCGCCGCCGCTTGGCCATAATCCTTGATCTGGATATAAGCCATGCCCAAAATCGAATTCACCTTCGCACTCGCACCATGCTTGGAAGAAGCCCGCTCCAATAAATCTATCCCATCCCGGGTGCGCTCCATCTTCAGATAACAAAATCCCAAATGAAACATCGCCTCCGGATCCTCCGGAGAAGCCCCCAAAACACGCTCCAACAACGGCGCCGCCTGGAGATACCTGCCCCGCTTGGTGTGGGTCACCCCCTTGCTGCGAAAATAATCCACCCGACGACCCTCATCCATCGTAAACAACGAGGCATACCCACGCATCGCCGAACCCATCACCTTCCGCACCACACTGCCCACCGTATGAAACGCCAACCCCAACTCATCCAACGGATTGACCCGCAAGTTCTTATCACTCATGACCACTACCTCCGGTCGATTCTACAACTGGAAAGAAACATTCAGATTCAAGATCAAGATGACGGCCAAGATCAAAAGATATAGCCATTTCACTTGAGAATGGCGCCTGTACCCCCCTTTTTCGTCATCCCCGCGAATGCGGGGATCCAGGAGTTTGCGCGTGCCCTGCTGGATTCCCGCATTCGCGGGAATGACGGCAAAAAATCGCCGCAGGTGCCATTCTCAGTTGGAATTACTATAAAAGCCAAGATCAAGGTCAAAACAAAGATCAACAGATGAAAATCAAGATCAAGGCCAAAACAAAGATCAAAACCAAGACCTTGGGGGCTTCGCCCCCAATCCCCCGGGGGGGTTGAAAATCAAAAGATTAAGATCAAAATAAAAAGATTAAGATCAAAATCAAAACCTTGGGGGAGGGAACTCCCCCAAACCCCTACCTTTTTTTAATAGTATAAAGTCAAAAGCCTACTTTGTGATTGTATGACACGCCTCGCACGGACCCCTATCCTGATGCGGACTCCGCGCACCCACCTTGATCACAGGAGGCGGCAACACAATCCCATCCGGATCCGGTACAATATGACCCGTCGTCCCAATCGGATGACAATTCGTGCACGGGCCCCGATACGGATGCGGCACAATATCACCCGCCAAAATCATCGGAGCCGTCTCCACCTGAGCCATCCCCAAATCCGGCGTCAAACCACCCCGAACCGACAACATATACCCCTTGATCTCACCATCCCGATAAACCGTCATCGATACCTGCTGACGATTCCGAACCCGAATCGTCTCCTGCAACATCCCCTTCAACGAATTCACCGGACGACCATCAATCGCAATCAAAACATCCCCAGCCAAAATCCCCGATCCACCCGCCGCCAAACTCACCTCATCCACCATCAAACCCTGCAACGACTCCGGCAACTTCATCTTTTCCTTAATCTCACTATCCAACGGCAAAGCCTCCAAACCCTGCCAATGGGCCTCGGAAATCTGAATCCCCGGCACAATAAAACTCCCCCGACTCGCACTCCGCGCCGGACGACCAGAGCCAGCATTCCCACCAGGCACCACAATCGGCACCGGCGCACGCACCACCGTATCCTTGCCCGGCATCTGGGCCCGTAACCCCGAAGCACTCCCCCGCAAATCCCGCCGCGCAATCAGGTTGTTGCCACCGTTCGGAGCCTGAACCGGTTGCACCATCGCCACCGTCTGACCCAGAGCCTGCCCCCCCTGGGGCACCCCAGCCCCACCCTGCACCCCAGCCGACTCCTTTACCGGCAGCGCTTCATAATCAGGGCTGTCGAACAGGTTGAAAACCAACAATCCCAAAACACCCAGAATTCCCACCGATAAAATTTCCGGACCGCCCAACCTCATGCCACCACCATTCGGCCCGCAATCGCAAACATCAACACCGCATAAAACCAACGCAACACATCCAACCGCACCACCGTGGTGAGCCACGCCCCCACCAAACCCCCAAACCACGCCCCCGGCACCAATATCAACGCCATCACAACCGGCTGTTCCCAAACAAAAGCCCCGCTCTGCACCCCATGCAACATCGCGACCAGAGAACCGACAATCGAAGCAAAAAAGACCAGTACCGCGCTGTTGGCAATGGCATTTCTAAGAGGCACCCCCGCCACATAACGCTGCAACGGCACCTCCACCACCCCGCCTGTAATGCCCAAAATACCGCTGATAATCCCCATGGGCAGACCCAAAATACCCGCCTGCATTAAAGGATGATTTCCCGCCACCCCCCCATCCGCCCGCTCTGGCCGACTTCCCAAATAAGGCCTCAGCCAACCAAAAACACCCCCCTTGCGACCACTCGATTCCGCCAGCTCCACCAACATCTTGATACCCAACAAAAACGCAAAAACCCCCAACAGATAGTGAATCACGTTGGAGCGCAAAATATTCCCGACAAAATAGCCAATCACCACCCCGGCCATCGCCCAAGGCACCAAAGGCCGTATCGCTTCCCAACGAAACAGCTCATCCCGCCGATAGCGTAACGAAGCTGCGCCATACATGAAAATATTGGTGAGATAGGCCACCGGACGCACCAGCAGCAACCCGTAGCCAAAGACTGAAATCAACCCGGTCACCTTGATGATGCCCCCGCCCATGGTCATCATTCCCCCGCTGACACCGGAGACAAAACCGAGCAAAAGAAGGCCGATAAAGGTGCTGATTGGGTACCCAAAAACCCGCAACGCCGGCCCATGTTCCCCGGTGCCGGCGCCGCTAGTTGCTGCTTGTGCGGCGTGTGGCCGCTTGGTCAAGTCCAGTCCCAATAAACTTCGGGCCCGATCCCACCAGTCATCTGCCGTGCGCCGGGTTCGGGCTGAAGTCACTCCCGGATCACCCGGTGGACCACGCACCCCGTCTCCAACAGCCATCTGTGCCGCCACCGTCAGCGCTGTCCCCGCCTGGCCTGTTCCAGCCACAACCCCCTGCCCCAGAGCGATCCCAAGCCCCCCGGGCTCCTGCAAACCACCCCCGCCATTCCAGCCATTGCCGGCCCCCTTCAACGCCGCAATCACCCCCGGGGGAAATTTCACCACATCTGAAAAATGGGTCACCAGCACATGTACCGGCACCGCATAGCCTTGCAACAGACCGTTGGGGCCTTGCACCGCCACGTTGATTCCCATCAACCGGCCTTTGCCATCCACCAGCGGGCCACCGCTCTGGGCCCAGTGATAGACCGTACCGGTGGGAATCAAGTGGGTCAGCTGCGCCTTGCCTACGTTGATCTGGGCCAACCCCTGCCCCATGGAGACTGTGCCTCGGCGATAGAGCACCTGGGTGCCGTCGGGGTCTCCCCAGGCGGTCACTGCGCTGCCATCCCGCAGGGTTTTGGAGTTGCCGGGAATCAGATAGGGAAAGAGATCCCGGCTGGCGATTTTCAAAACCGCTATATCGTGCCGTGGGACGGCTTTGACTATTTTGGCGGGATATTGCCGGGGGCCGTTCGGGGTTTGCACCCGAATCATGATCTCCCGCATCCCTTCAATAATGTGATAGGCCGTCGCCACATGGCCATCGGAGTTGACGATGACGCCGCTGCCGGCACTGACGAATCGGTCGCTACCGCCGGGGCCTGCTTTCATGCCGGCGATATTGACCACGGAGGGCCGCACCACTGAATCAACCGGTCCCAGGTTTAGCTGTGCTCGAACCTGGGCGGCGTTTACCTGGGGTTCGGCGGTGGTGGTTCCGGGCCATGAGGAGTTGTCGGACATGCCGAAGCCGTCCAGTTCGTCATAGTGATCCCGCATGAGGTGGATGCCCCAGGCAAACAGCGCCAGACACACCACTGTCAGTATCAACGCAGGAATTTTCCATTGTTGGCGGCAAAACGGCACGTTCAGGGGTTTGATTGGCTTTTGATCCATGGTTTGACCTACACCCCGTCCAGTTCGTTGGGGCTGGGAAGCTGTTTATCGGGATCGATTTCTTGTTGCTCCCGCAATTGCTCCATCTCTTCTTGTATTTCTGCCATTTCTGGCAGGGAGCCTGAGTTGGATTTGAAGTGTACGCCGACATCTCCCAGGTGGGGAATTGAGGATGCCAGGGATTCTTCCACGCGTTGGGATATTCGTTTGGCTCGATTAACCCCCAAATCGGGATTCACGCCGATGACCATGGAGATCCATAGTTCTTGTCCCATGCGTCGGGTGCGCAGTTCTTCTACGCCTCGCACGCCGGGCACGGCCAGGGTTTCCTGTCGGATGCGTTCTTCCACTTCTTTGGGTGCGGAGGAGTCCATCAGGCCTTGGAACGAGTCCCAGAAGACTTCTCCTCCCAGGTAGAGCAGGTGGAGGGTTTCCCCCAGGGCCACCACGGGGTCCAGCCATGGCATATCGAGGTAGTGGGAGCCGATGATGGCGAACACCACGGCGAGGGAGCTGAGTCCGTCTCCTTTATGGTGTCGGGCCAGGGTCATGACCATGGGGCTGTTGATTTCCACGGCTACGCAGCGGGCGTAGAGGGACATGAAGAGGTTCACGGCCAGGGACAATACCGCCACCCACAGGGCGATCAGGTGTGGTGGTTTATGTTCCCCTTCCATGATGGTTTCGGCGGAAAAGTAGAAGAGTATGCAGGTGAGGATCATCAGCACGAGGCTGATGGTCATGGAGAGTAGAAATTCGACTTTGCCGTGGCCGAAGGGGTGTTCTTGGTCCAGGGGTTTATTGGAGACTTTGAGGCCGACGATAATCAGGATAGACGTCACGACATCTTTGGCTGAGTAGAGTGCGTCGGCCAGGAGTGCGTGGGAGCCTGAGAGCAGGCCTACGAAGAGTTTGAGGCTGGAGAGTGCCAGGTTTGCGATCAGGCCAACCCAGCCAATCATTCCGTTACAGACGACGCATTTGGAATATCTCATGGGGCCTGATTTTCCCGCTTAGGTTTTGACTTTAAACTATTAAAAAAAAAGATGGGGGGGATTGGGGGGAATTCTTTCCCCCCAAGGTCTTTCCTTTGATCTTGATTTTCCATCTTTTGATTTTGATTTTGCTCTTCTCTTTTGATTTTGCTCTTCTCTTTTGATTTTGCTCTTGCTTTTATCTTTTGATTTTGCTCTTGCTTTTATCTTTTGATTTTATCTTTTCAAACCCCCTGGGGGTGTGGGGGCTTGCCCCCACGGTCTTTCTTTTGATCTTGATTTTGATCTTGATTTTGCTCTTGCCTGGCTCTTGCTCTTGCCTGGCTTTTAATTTTGCTCTTGCTTGGCTCTTGCCCTTTCTTACCCCCTACCCTTCTTTACCCGAATCATTCCCGATCTTCGTATCGGCTGCCTCGACGCAGGATAAAGTTAAAGGTGGCGAGGGCAAAGCCGCTCACGAAGGCCCCGGCTATGGCCAGGATCATGGGCATTTCCACTGCTTCCCCGAACACGAACCGCACTTCGATTTCATGCATGTTTTGGGAGGCAAAGATCAGCAAAAATATGGCGAAAATGAGGGACAGGACTAGTCTGACCATCCACCATCTCCTCCGGGTCCAGGCCAAAAGTTAGAGCCTGCCCAAAAGCGCCGTTCGGTTTGTCCTGGCGACGCCAACTCCGTGCTTGAATCCTCACGCATCCAATACGTTTGGGTTTCATGTGCGGAATGTATAGCCACTGGGCCAGCGCGATACGATATTTTTGGACAGGCTCTCAATCAGAAGATATCAGAGCTTCTCGGAAAGGCCGCCCACCAGGGGCAGACGCCAGGCCCGGGTCAGGATCACGAATCCATATTGGCCCAGGGGGTTCATGTGGCTCCAGGGGCGACTCTGGCCGGATTGGTCCGGG
>JADFZT010000055.1 GCA_015232395.1 Magnetococcales bacterium
AAATGGCGGATGGGGTGGGATTCGAACCCACGGAACCTTTCGATTCGACGGTTTTCAAGACCGTTGCCGTAAACCACTTGGCTACCCATCCTTTTGAGCTTTGCGGGGATCAGAGGCGTATCATAGCAAAAGTTGGCGAGGGATAAAGGGGGATTTTGTTGATGAAAGAGAGCTGCAGTCAGCTCAGCTCAACTCCCTGCATGTTGGTTTCTCTCAAGTCGGTTTCCGCAAGCTCGGCCTGGCGAAGGTCTGCGTTGCGGAGGTTGGCTTGGCGCAGGTCGGCTTTGGATAGATTGGCCCATCTCAGATCCACGCCGATCAGAATCGCGCCGGAAAGGTCTGCGCCGGAGAGATCCGCTCCCCGCATATCCGCACCCTTCAAGTTACACTCTTTCAGGTTCGCCCCAGCCAAATTGGACCATCCCAGTCCCGTTTTGATCAGGTTGGAGCCTTCCAGGTTGGCGCCACTTAAATCTGCGCCCGCAAGGTTTGACCCATGCAGATTGGATTCCATCAAGCTCACACCCGGTAGGCTAATTCCCTGCAAATCCCGGCTGGAGAGGTCCGCACCAGAGAGAGGGGTGCCTTCCTCCGCCACCGATTCCACAGCGCTGGTCAGAGCCTGGTAGTACCCTTCGATCAGGGTATCCCCATCAATAAAGTTGACTCGGTAGTGTGGCATGTCCCAATCCCTTCCGCTGGATGATCCTGGGCGGTGCGCCGGGGCAATAGGAAAAGTATCCATCCTCCCAAAGGGCCGTCTTCACCGTTTCGGGAAAACCTGAATGCATCCATCGGAAAAAAACCGCAAACCTGATGCCAACAGACTATTCCTGAAGCCAATGCCGACTCAAGTCAACGAGTTATGACTCTCTACTTCACAGAGGCCAACCGCAACGATCAGGAAAGCAACCGCTCAACCAGGGCTGATTCGCTCCAAACCACCCATATAGGGGCGCAAAGCATCCGGTATGGTGACGCTGCCGTCGGCTTGCTGGAAATTTTCCAAAATCGCTACCAGCGCCCGACCCACCGCCACACCTGAGCCATTCAAGGTATGCACCAATTCCGGCTTTTTCACCCCTTCCCGCCGAAAACGGGCCTTCAAACGCCTCGCCTGGAAGCTTTCGGTATTGGAGCAGGAGGAAATTTCCCGATAGCAGTTTTGACCCGGCAACCAGACCTCCAGGTCATACGTTTTGGCTGCAGCAAAGCCGATATCGCCGGTACAGAGATTGACCACCCGATAAGGTAGCTCCAACCCCTTGAGAATCGCCTCGGCATGACCAGTCAACTCTTCCAATGCCTCCCAGCTCGCCTCGGGTTTGGTCACCTGCACCAACTCCACCTTGTCGAACTGATGCTGACGAATCAACCCCCGGGTATCCTTGCCTGCCGAACCCGCCTCTCTGCGAAAACAGGTGGTCCAGGCCGTCATCTTGATGGGTAGTTCCGACTCACCAAGGATCTGATCCCGCACCAGGTTGGTCAAAGGCACTTCCGCCGTTGGGATCAAATAATAAGCATCATCCCGGGTGCGAAAAAGATCCTCTTCAAACTTGGGCAGCTGGCCGGTACCAAACAGACTCCCGGCATTGGCCAGCACCGGGGGAAGCATCTCCGTGTAGCCGTGTTCCCCGGTGTGGAGATCCAGCATATAGTTGATCAAAGCCCGGGAGAGTCTGGCTCCAGCCCCGCGCAGCACCGTAAACCGGGCTCCCGCAACCGTCACACCCCCCTCAAAGTCCAACACCCCCAGCTTTTCCCCGACATCCCAGTGACCCTGGGGCTCAAAGGAAAATTCCGGAGGCGTTCCCCACCGCCTGAGTTCCACATTATCGTTTTCATCCCGACCTTCGGGGACCGATTCATGGGGGGGATTGGGCAAGCGGGCGAGCTCCTCCATCACCGCGCTCTCTTTGTCTCGCAGCTCCACCTCCAGGGCTTTGAGCTTGGGGCCAACCTCTTTCATCTCCTGGAAGAGATCCGACGCATCGGCTTTGGTGGCCTTGCGCTTGCCGATCTCCTTGGAAATTTCATTGCGCCGGGCTTGAAGCTTTTCGGTCTCGGTACGCACCCCGCGCAGCTCTGATTCCAGCTGGCGAAAACGACCCAGATTGACCTGATCGCCTCGGCTTTTCAGGCGCTCTTCAATAACATCCGGTTGGGAGCGGATTGATTTGACATCCAGCACGGTCAGCCTCCCTGATCTTCAGAGGAGTCCGTGGCTGAATCCCCATCATCCGCACTGTCCACATCGGTTATTTCTTCACCATCGGGTAAAGCGGCATCAGCGACGATTTCCCCATCGATGACATTTTCAAGATCCTCTTCTTCACCGATCTCATCACCGTTTTTGTCGCTCTCCTCAGGTTCTGCCATGCGAGCGACCGAAGCGACCCGCTCGCCAGAGGCCACATTCAACACCTTGACCCCCTGAGTGGAACGTCCGGTCAAGCGGATGGTGGAAATATCGGTACGCAGCAGCGTGCCCCGGTCGGTGATCAGCATGATCTGGTCATCGGGCCACACCGTGAGGTTGCCCAAAACCTGTCCGTTGCGGGGGGAGGTGATGATACCGATCACCCCTTGGGTACCCCGGCTCTTGGTGGGGAAAAGATTTTCTTCGCTGCGCTTGCCGTAGCCATTTTCGGTGATGGTGAGTACCTGGCAATTTTCACCAGGGGGCAGGACATTCAAGGCGATGACCCGGTCGTCTCCCTTCAAACGCATACCCCGTACACCCCGCGCAACCCGGCCCATGCGACGAACCTGGTTGGTGCGAAAACGGACGGCTTTGCCGTTGCGGGAAAAAAGCATGATCCGCCCGGGTGGGGGAGCCTCCGAGGATTGGGAAGGGTCAACCTCCGAAGCCTCTTCCGCTTCCGGAATAATCTCTTCCTCTACACCCTCAGCACCCTCTTTAGCCGCCTCCGGGGTAGCCTCCTCTTCGTTCCCACTCTCCCCTTCCTCCACCTCCTCTTCCGGGGTGTAGGACAAGACCGGTAGCAGGGCTACACCGATCAGATCATCCCCTTCCAGAAGATCCACAGCGCGTATGCCGTTGACGCGAATGTTGGCATAGGCCGAAAGGGCGGTTTTTTTGATCAGACCACGGCTGGTGGCAAACAGCAATTCCCAAGCGTCCCACTCCTTGGAAGGAATGGGAGCGGGTAAAATTTGGCGGACTTTTTCTCCTGCTTCCAGAGAGAGCAGATTGACAATCGCCTTGCCTCGGGCGGTTCGGCCCGACTCCGGAAGTTCATATACCTTCAGCTTGAATACCCGTCCCCGGTCGGTAAAGCAGAGAATGGTGTCGTGGGTGGAGGCGACAAAAAGCTGGGTGATGAAATCTTCCTCCTTCATCCCCGCCGCAGCCTTGCCCTTACCCCCCCGCCGTTGGGCGCGATACTCTTCCGTAGCCCGCCGCTTGATATAACCGGCATGGCTCACCGTGACGACCATCTCCTCCTCTTCGATGAGGTCGGCGATGGAAAAATCAGCGGTGCCGTCGATGATGTCGGTACGCCGGGGGTTGGCATACATCTCCTTGATGGTGGCCAGCTCCCCCTTGATCACTCCCATCAGCTCTTCGTCCGAGGCGAGGATACTTTTCAGGCGGGACATCTCCACCAAAATTTCTTCAAACTCCTTATGGATTTTGTCCTGCTCCAGGCCGGTTAAACGGTGCAGGCGCATATCCAAAATCGCCTGGGCCTGCTCGGAGGTGAGCTTATAACCGCCAGCGACAAACTGGGGGGAGGCGATTTCACCCGGCTCCATGGCGCGCAGCAGCATCGCCTCCACCGGACCCCGATCCCACAGCTCCGTCAGCAGCCCCTCTTTGGCCACCGCTGGATTGGGGGCTTCACGGATCAGCTGGATGATGCGGTCGATGTTGGCCAGAGCGACCGCCAAGCCTTCCAAAAGATGGGCGCGGGACTGGGCTTTTTTCAACTCAAAGAGCGTGCGCCGGGTGACCATCTCCCGACGGTGATTGATAAACTCTTCCAGATAGCGCTTGAGGTTCAATACCGTGGGACGGCCATTGACCAGGGCCAGGGCATTGACACCAAAATTGGACTGCATGGGGGTGTGTTTGTAGAGCTGATTCAGAACCACATCCGGATGGGCATCCCGTTTAAGCTCAATCACCACCCGCATGCCATCCCGGTCTGATTCGTCCCTCAGATCGGAGATGCCGACGACTTTTTTATCCCGCACCAGTTCGGCAATGCGCTCCACCAGACGGGCTTTGTTCACCTGGAAGGGGAGTTCGCCGACGATGATCGCTTCCCGGTTATCCTTGCGGGTTTCAATTTCAATGCGCGCCCGCACCACCACCGAGCCCCGCCCGGTTTCGAGAGCGGAGAGAATGCCTGCCCGACCGTGGATGATGCCCCCGGTGGGAAAATCCGGGCCGGGGATATAGGCCATCAACTCCCGGATGGTCAGGTTGGCGTCGTCAATGAGGGCGATGGTGGCATCAACCACCTCGCCCAGATTGTGCGGTGGGATGTTGGTCGCCATACCCACGGCGATGCCTGATGAGCCGTTGACCAGGAGGTTGGGAAATTTGCCCGGCAGGACTTTGGGTTCTGAAAGGGAGCCGTCATAGTTGGGGCCAAAGGGGACGGTTTCCTTGTCGATGTCGGCCAGAAGCTCCCCGGCCAGGCGGGTCATGCGGACTTCGGTATAACGCATGGCTGCTGCAGAGTCGCCATCCACGGAGCCGAAGTTGCCCTGACCATCCACCAGCAGGTGGCGCATGGAAAAGGGTTGGGCCATGCGGACAATGGTGTCGTAAACGGCAACATCACCGTGAGGGTGATATTTACCGATGACGTCACCCACCACACGGGCGGATTTTTTGTAGGCCCGGTTCCATTCGTTGCCCAGTTCGCGCATGGCGAAGAGCACTCGGCGGTGGACGGGTTTCAGTCCATCTCGGACATCTGGCAATGCGCGCCCCACGATCACGCTCATGGCGTAATCCAGGTAGGAGCGCTGCATCTCGTCTTCGATATTGATCGGGGTCTGTTTAGTGCTGGCAGGGTCAGTCATAGAGTTTGAATCGGTTGCTCCGGGCTGGATTTCCGTATCGAATGGACGCCGTTTTCATCTCGCTATTTTTGTAGCTCTGGGCGCCCCGGTGCAAAGCTTTCCAATACTAACGGATTTCACCCCCAATGCACACCCTTTCTAAACCACACCCCTCATCCAAACCACATCCCCCTCATCCGATGCCATTATTCTGATCAGCAAACCCGCTCACACCATTGTAGAGTGGCGTCATCTCTTTATATGAATAGTGTGTGCAGGCCGTAGCATCCTTTGTGGGTGTGTTTTAGAATGTCGGCGAATTTGAAAGGGGCAACGTCCCAAAAAACAGTACCTGGAGGGGTGGCTGGGTCAGGGATCTCTTTGGAATCAAACAAAATGATCCAGCACATTTTGGAATGGGCCTGGAATCATCGGAAGGAACCGAAGAAGGCGACAGGAGAAGGAATATATGGATATCGGCAACAAACGGGCTAAGACCAATCAGCCTGTTTTTAATCGTTACAACAGGGCGGGGCAGGATAGGGTGGGTCACACATCACCAATCCCCTGTTCACCAGCGAATGATGGCCTTTTTATAAATCAAGTTGGCATTTTCCCCATCACCAAGGAGGCTTGAGCCCATGCCCACGGATACCCTGACCGCCCTTTCACCCCTGGATGGTCGCTATCAGAGCAAGGTGGCGGAACTCTGCCCTATTTTTTCGGAATTTGGCCTCATACACCGCCGGGTATTGGTGGAAGTGCGCTGGCTGCGCGCTTTGGCAGAAGAGCCCGGCATCGGTGAAGTGCCCCCTTTTCATCCCCGGGTAGAGGCTTTTCTGGATCAGCTGGTTGAGTCCTTTTCCGAAACCGACGCCCGTCGGGTCAAAGAGATTGAGGGGGTGACCAACCACGATGTCAAAGCGGTGGAATATTTTATCAAAGAGCGCATCGTCGGCACCGGGGTGGAGGCAGTAGAGGAGTTTATCCATTTTGCCTGTACCTCCGAGGATATCAACAATCTGGCACACGGCTTGATGCTGTTGGATGCCCGGGATCGGGTGATGCTCCCCGCCATGGATCGGGTAATTGAGGGCATTGTTCAGCTGGCCCGGGAGCAGCGGGAGCAGCCCATGCTGGCCCGCACCCATGGCCAGCCCGCCTCACCCACCACCCTGGGCAAGGAGCTGGCCAACGTCGCCGCCCGCCTCAAACGCCAACGCGCCCAGGTGGCGGCTGTGGATATTCCCGGCAAAATCAACGGCGCTGTCGGCAACTTTAACGCCCATGTCGCCAGCTATCCCGAGGTGGATTGGCCCCGTTTGGCCGAAGCGTTCGTCAAAGAGCTGGGGCTTGGTTATCAGCCCCTGACCACCCAGATCGAGCCCCACGATGGCATGGCGGAACTGTTTCATGCCATGGTACGTTTCAACACCATACTGCTCGATTTTTGTCGGGATGTCTGGGGCTATATCTCCATCGGTTATTTCAGTCAAAAAACCAAAGCAGGCGAGGTGGGCTCTTCCACCATGCCCCACAAGGTCAACCCCATCGACTTTGAAAATGCCGAAGGTAACCTGGGGCTTGCCAATGCGGTGTTGGGGCATCTGGCGGAAAAACTGCCGGTCTCCCGCTTCCAGCGGGATCTGACCGATTCAACGGTATTGCGCAACATGGGCGTGGGCTTTGGCTATGGGCTGTTGGCCTGCTCCTCCACGCTGAAAGGATTGGGTAAACTCAAGGCCAATCCAGTCCGGCTTGATGAAGATCTGGATAACACCTGGGAGGTGCTGGCCGAACCCATCCAGACCGTGATGCGCCGCTATGGCATAGAAAAACCCTATGAACGCCTCAAGGAACTCACCCGGGGGCAGCGGGTGACCCGGGAGGGGTTGGCACAGTTTATCGAGGGATTGGAAATTCCGGATGCCGCCAAGGACGAATTGAGCCGGATGACTCCGGCGAGCTATACCGGGCTTGCGGCCACCCTGACCGATCTGGTCACGAAAGAATCAGCCTCTTGATGCTGATCGAAAGATTGGGTAGGTACTGGTAGCTGCGGGTTTGGCTTTAAGTAGCGGGATTGTCGGGTTTGTGCCGATGGTGGCAGCAAGTCCGATTTTTCCCGCGAAAATTTTGCCAGGGGTTGCCGGTTGTGGCTGATTTTGAGGCAACAAGCTGATATTAAGTTGTTTTTTCAGTTTTTGCGCCTGCTTTTTTCCCATAGCTCAAAGCCATGAATCAAGCCCAATAGGGGAAAAATTCCCCCTGACCGCTTGTCCCCACACCAAAAAACAGATAGAACTGGAAAATTTTAATGGTCCCCGAAACCAGGGAGATCCAGGGAGCCTCGTCATGAAATCGCGCACGCTGTTTGAAAAAATCTGGGACGCACACCTCATCCAATCCGAAGAGGATGGCACGTCTCTGCTCTATATCGACCGCCATCTGGTCCATGAAGTGACCAGCCCCCAGGCCTTTGAAGGGTTGCGCCTGGCCAACCGCCGGGTACGCCGACCCCAGGCCACTTTTGCGGTCCCCGACCATAACGTTCCCACCGCCAATCTGGAGTTGGGTATTCAAGATCCCATCGCCCGGTTACAGGTGGAAACCCTGGATAAAAATTGCACCGACTTTGGCATTACCCAGTTTGGTTTGGGAGATATTCGCCAGGGTGTGGTCCATGTGATGGCGCCGGAGCAGGGGCTGACCCTGCCGGGATTTACGGTCGTCTGCGGCGACTCCCACACCGCCACCCACGGCGCCTTTGGAGCGCTGGCCTTTGGTATCGGCACCTCAGAGGTGGAGCATGTCCTGGCCACCCAAACCCTGCCCCAGAAAAAACCCGGCACCATGCGGATTCGGGTGGAGGGCACCTTGCCAGAAGGATGCACAGCCAAGGATGTGGTGCTCTATATCATTGGCGAAATTGGGACGGCCGGAGCCACGGGGTATGCCATTGAATTTGCGGGCTCCACTATCCGGGAGTTGACCATGGAGGGGCGGATGACCGTCTGTAACATGGCCATTGAGGCGGGGGCGCGCTCCGGCATGGTGGGGGTGGATGGCAAGACCATCGACTATCTGGAAAATCGCCCCTATGCCCCCAAAGGCGCAGAGTGGGAGGCGGCGGTTGCTTCCTGGCAGGATTTGGTGACCGATGAAGGGGCTGAATTTGATCAGGAGATCGTCTTTAACGCCGCTGACATCGCTCCCCAGGTTTCTTGGGGAACCAGCCCGGAAATGATGGCCCCTGTGGATGGTCGGGTACCTGATCCCGATCAGGAATCAGACCCGGTGAAGCGCTCCGCCATGGAAAAGGCCCTCAATTATATGGGGCTTGATGCGGGCACCCCCATCGAAAAAATTTCGGTGGACAAGGTGTTTATCGGCTCCTGCACCAACGGCCGCATAGAAGATCTCCGGGATGCCGCCCGGGTGGCCCAGGGCAAGCGGGTAGCGGGAAACATCAAACTCGCCATGGTGGTCCCGGGAACCGGACTGGTCAAGGAGCAGGCCGAAGCGGAAGGGCTCGACAAAATTTTTACCGATGCAGGCTTTGAGTGGCGCAATCCGGGATGTTCGATGTGTCTGGCGATGAACGACGATGTGCTGGCCAGCGGTGAGCGGTGTGCCTCTACCTCCAATCGCAACTTTGAAGGACGGCAAGGGCAGGGGGGGCGGACCCATCTCGTCAGCCCGGCCATGGCGGCTGCCACAGCGGTGACCGGCACATTTGTTGATATCCGGCGCTGGGAGAAAAATTGAGGCTTTTCAGTCTCCAAGTTGCCAAGTCTACCCCTTTGGTGGATCCTTGCCAGCTTGGTTTGACTCTTTCATAAATCCTTGGAGTTGGCTTGAAACCAATGGGGGGGCAGGCACAAATATCCTGGGTTCAGGATGGCATGGCGGTGGATGAAAAAGCGGTGTCTCCTGACAGTTTGCTGTTTAAAATCGAGAAGTTCTGGCAAGAAGTTGGCAAAAGAACTTAAAAATCTTTGTAAAAACAAGGAAGTGACGTAACAAGGAAAAGAGGTTGCAAAAAATGGATCTGGAACTCGTACTGTTCAAAGCTTGCCCCTATGCCCAGCGGGTGGTGATTACGCTACTGCATCACGACATCCCCCACACCCGCACCCATGTCATGCCCGCCAAGCGTCCCGAATGGCTTTTTGATGTCACCCCTTCGGGTTCGGTCCCGGTACTGCGGGTGGATGGTCAGACGGCTCTGGGGGATTCATCGGCCATCAACGAATATCTGGATGAAATTTCAGGGGGCGGACTGATCCCCAAGGAGCCCCTGGCTCGGGCGCTCTGCCGCTCCCGGATCGACTTGATCGGCAGTGTGCAATCGGCCTTTGGTCGCATGACGGCGGCTCCTGAGGAAGAAAAATATCAGCAGGCACGCATCGATTTTCAGAAGCTTTTAGGCTTTCTGGAAAGTCACATTGATGCCGTCGGCCCCTATTTCAGTGGTGGCGAGATGACCGGGGTGGATGTTGCCCTGGCACCGCTCTTCATGCGGATGGAGGAGTTGCTGAAATCGGTCCATGTGTATAAGCCCGGGGATTTTCCCAAGCTTTCTGCCTTGAGTGAGACACTGCTGGGGTTGCCTGTGGTACAAAATTCCATGGATGGCAACTTTTCTGAAATCTTCCGCAATTCTGTCAGAGCCCGGGGACGTGGCGGGTATGTGGATTCTCTGCTGGGTTGATTGAGAGGCAGAGCCCCTTTTGGATGGCCCGGTCTGCATGGCAGGTCGTCTGGCTTGCGCAACCGTTTTTAAACCTGGAGAAGCTTCATGGAGCCGTTTGTCAAATTGACCGCCCTGGTGGCCCCGCTGGATCGGGCCAATGTGGATACCGATGCCATCATTCCCAAGCAGTTTTTAAAGTCGATCAAACGGACCGGGTTTGGTCCCAATCTGTTTGACGAATGGCGCTATCTGGACCGGGGTGAGCCGGGAAAATCGTCTGAAGGCAGGCCTTTGAACAGCGAATTTATCCTCAATCAGCCCCGTTATCAGGGTGCGGGCATTCTCTTGGCCCGGGATAATTTTGGCTGTGGCTCCAGCCGGGAACACGCCCCCTGGGCACTGCTGGATGCCGGTTTCAAGGTGATCATCGCCCCCAGTTTTGCGGATATTTTTTTCAACAACTGCTTTAAAAACGGCATTCTGCCCATCAAATTGGATGCCGATAGGGTGGAGAGCCTTTTCCAGGAAACCCAGGCCACTGAGGGCTACGCGCTACAGGTGGATCTCACCGCCCAGACCATTACCACGCCGTCGGGGCAGGCGATCGCCTTTAAAATCGATGATTTCCGGCGTCACTGCCTGCTCAATGGGCTGGATGATATCGGGCTGACTCTGGCAAAACTGGATCAGATTGAAGCCTTTGAGGAAAAACGCCGCAGCGCAGCCCCCTGGGCCATCGCCTCCTGAGGGATGCTTCTGTTTAGCTGAAAAATAACGCCCTGAGGATGGGGCTGAGGCGTCCTGCAAGGGCGTTAATTGGATCAAGCCACCAAAGACCAAACGAGGCGTGACACCGGCCAGGATTGGCGCTACATCTGCCGGTAGAGATCACCCCACAAGGAGTTTTGATTGATGAGCGACAAGATTTTGCTGCTGCCTGGAGATGGTATCGGACTGGAAATTACCGCAGAAGCCCGAAAAATTCTCGATTGGCTGACAGCCCAGGGGCTGGCCAAGCTGGAGTTGGAAGAGGGCTTGATCGGTGGCTCCGCCTATGACGCTACCGGCACCCCTCTGCCTGAGGATACCGTGGTCAAAGCCAAGGCGGCGAGTGCTGTCCTGCTGGGTGCGGTGGGGGGGACCCAGTGGGAATCCCTGGAGTATAAACATCGTCCTGAGCGGGGGCTTCTCGGCATCCGCAAGGCGTTGGATCTTTACTGCAACCTGCGGCCTGCCCAGGTGTTTGAGCAGTTGGCGGACGCTTCCACCCTGAAAAAAGAGGTGGTGAGCGGCATCGACATCATGGTGGTGCGGGAGCTCTCCTCGGGGATCTATTTTGGTGAGCCCAAAGGGGTGGAAACCCTGCCCGATGGCCGCCGCCGGGGGATCAATACCCTGGTCTACACCACCGACGAAATCGAGCGGGTAGCCCGCTCCGCTTTCCTGATCGCCCAAAAACGCGGCAATCGGCTCTGCTCCGTTGATAAGGCCAATGTGCTGGAGACGACTGAGCTGTGGCGGGAAGTGGTGACCGAGATGCAGGCCCGGGAGTTTCCCAAGGTCGAGCTATCCCACATGTATGTGGATAACGCCGCCATGCAGCTGATCCGCAATCCCCGGCAGTTTGATGTGATTCTTACCACCAACATGTTCGGCGATATTCTTTCCGACGAAGCCTCCATGTTGACCGGCTCCATCGGCATGCTCGCGTCTGCCTCATTGGGGGATGAAAATGCCCTCTATGAACCCATCCACGGCTCGGCTCCGGATATCGCTGGCAAAGGGGTTGCCAATCCCCTGGCGACCATTCTTTCGGTCTCCATGATGTTCCGTTACACCCTGAACAACCCCGAAGTGGCTGACCGCATCGAGCGCGCTGTCAATCGAGTCCTCGACCAGGGCTTGCGCACAGCGGACATCCATCAGGACGGCATGAAGCTGGTGGGTACTGCTGAAATGGGCGATGCGGTGGTGGCTGCGTTGGCTTGATCAGGGAACAGCTACCAGATGGCAGCGAACAGTATCCGATGTAAGAAAACAGAACGGCAACCTCTCGGCAGGTTGTGGCTGACATTTATAAAAAGGAACGGCAATGTCTCAGTATAATGTGGCTGTGGTGGGTGCGACCGGTAATGTGGGTCGGGAAATATTGAATATTCTGGAAGAGCGCAACTTTCCGGTGGGAAAGGTGACTCTGCTGGCTTCCAGCCGCTCGGCAGGGAGTCGCCTTACCTTCAAGGGCAAAGAGCTTTTGGTGGAGGATCTGGAAAAGTTTGATTTTTCCGACACCCAGATCGGGCTTTTTTCTCCCGGCGGCAAAATATCCGCCGTACACGCTCCCCGGGCTGCCGCTGCCGGGTGTATCGTGGTAGACAACACCTCCCATTTTCGCATGGATCCGGATGTGCCCCTGGTGGTGCCGGAGGTCAACCCGGAAGCCATCGCGGGCTATACCAAAAAGGGGATCATCGCCAACCCCAACTGCTCCACCATCCAGATGGTGGTGGCCTTAAAGCCGATTCACGATGCTGCCACCATCAAGCGGGTGGTGGTCTCCACCTATCAGGCGGTCTCCGGCGCGGGCAAATCTGCCATTGATGAGCTTTTCGAGCAGACCCGGGCGGTCTACACCATGAACCAGGAGGTACCTCCCGAGACCTTCGCCAAGGAGATCGCCTTTAACCTGATTCCCCAGATCGACGTCTTCCTGGATAATGGCTACACCAAGGAAGAGATGAAAATGGTCAACGAAACCGCCAAGATCATGGATCCCGGCATCAAGGTGACGGCCACCGCCGTGCGGGTGGCGGTTTTCAACGCCCATTCCGAGTCGGTCAATGTGGAAACCGAAAAAAAATTGTCGGTGGCTGAGGCTCGGGAACTCTTCTCCAGGGCCCCCGGCCTTGAAGTGGTGGATGATCCGGCCAATCTGAAATTTATCACCCCCAAGGAGGCAGCCGGTAAGGATGCCACCTATATTTCCCGGGTGCGTGAAGATGAATCCATCGATAACGGCCTCAATTTTTGGGTTGTTTCCGATAACCTCCGCAAAGGGGCTGCATTGAATGCCGTGCAGATTGCCGAAACCCTGGTCAAAAACCACCTCTCATAGTCTCCAGGAGAGAGATCGGTCGACATAGAACCGCATCAGGCGAAAGAGAAAGACTGAAATTTAACCCGCCTGAACAGGAATCCAAACAAAGGGCTTTTCACCGCAACAGAGGGTGGGAAGCCCTTTTTTGGTTGGAAAGCGGGAAAAAGTGGAAGACCCTGTTTTGAGAATGGTATAAAAAATGTTTGCATCATTTTTGCAAAGGATCCTAGCCTGTCTTGATATGGGATTGGGGGGTACCCTCTCTCCGGCTGGCTCGGAGGGGGTTGATTCAGCATTTTTTTTCAAGGAATGAGGGGCATGGGCAACAACAACGGCACGAAAAGCGCGCGAATTGGCAAAGGGGGCGCCATTTTGGGGTTGGCCCTGCTGCTGGGCACCCCGGGAATCGCCTCGGGATTTTCCCTGGGTGGCATTCAGGTGGATAGCACCCTGGGCGAACCCTTCCGAGGGAAAATTCCCCTCTCCATCCGCAAAGGGGAGGCGATGGAGGATGTGGGGGTGAGCATAGGCTCCGCCACTGATTATGAGCTGCTTCAGCTGCACCGCGCCAACGCCGTCATGCGGATTGATCCCAGGATCTCCCAGGAAAACGGCCAGTGGCGCATCACCTTTGAGGGAGAGACAGCCATACGGGAGCCTCTTTTCAACCTGCTCCTGAAAACCTCCTCCGGCAAAGGGGCCCGCTTTCGTAACTATTCGATCTCCCTGGAGATCCCCCAGGCCCCCTCGCTACCCCCGCCCCAGCCAAAGGCAAGCCAATCCCTGACCTCCTCCTCCAAGGCCGTCTCTCAACCCGCCACATCCATTACGGTCGCTTCCGTCCCTCCCGTTTCAGAGGTGGAGCTGGTCTATCCCCACAATTATGGCCCGGTTCGACCCGGGGAGACCTTGCTCGGGATCGCCAATAAATTGGCCAAAGGGACCGATTTTACCCCTTCCCAGGTTTCCGTTGCGGTTTGGAAAAAAAATCAAAAAAAGTTCATTCATGGCAACATGAACGCCTTGCCGGCGGGGGTGGAGCTGGCGGTGCCGACCCCTGAGGAGATGGGCGCTCTCAGCAACAATGAAGCCTGGCAGATTCGCAAGTCCGAGCGCCAAGCCTGGCTGGATCGGGCAGGCCCCGGACCCCAGCCTCGCAAAGAGAGCAAAAAGGTCGTCGCCAAGCCCGTCAGCAAACCAAAAGCCCCGGCAGCCCAGGAGAGCGGCTTTGAAATGCGCATGACAGTGGTGGGGGAGGGAAGTGAGGGGGCTGCCACCAACAAGGCTGCCACCGAAAAGGCTGACACCGAAATATTGGCTGCCACTCCAAAAATTTCAGCTCCCCCGGCAGCCGAGACCCCGGCAGCCACACAAGCGGTTTCTTCCGAAGCCCCCATCGCCACCGCTGAAAATGCCCCGGCTCCCGCAACGGTGATCTCTTCGGAACTTACAGCCAAGCTCATGGAGAGTGAGGCCAACACCCGAATTCTCTCCGGCCAACTGAGCACCCTCTCCGATAAACTGGAAAAGAGCGAATCAGAACGCAAGCGCCTGGAAAGCGATCTGGCCGCTATTAAAAAACAGCTCCAGGAGCTGGAAAAACGTGCCAAACAAGGGGGAGGGGATTCCATCCTGGAACTCTATCGGGATGAGCTGACCTATGGTGGGGCGGGACTCGTGGTGCTGTTCCTGGCTGGTTTGATGTCCCGCTTCAGTCGCCGCAAGAAAGAGGACCAGTGGGAAACCGATCCCGCTGAAGGGGACGACGGATTGGGAACAGCGGCTGGTGTTGCGGCTGGCGTTGCGGCCACAGCCGTAGCCCCTGAGCCTGCCAGGTCAGAGGAGCCCTCGGGTGAGACTCTTTCCCACGATCAGGGAGATGGCGCTGATGGGACAGATCCTCTCGCGCCCATGGATGCATCCGATTCCGGTATCGATCTGCTGGCCCCCATGACAGAACTTGAACCCGGTGAAGAGACCCTTACCTATACGGAAGCCCCGCCGGAGTGGGCCCAGGCGATGGATAGTGGCCCTGATGAGGATGAGGGTGGCGATGAAATCGACCAGCCCATGACAGATTTGGGCGGTGAAGAGACCCCGCCAGGCCACTCCCCAACGGATTTGGGTGGGGAAGAGGGGGGAAGCATTTTCGATCTGGATGCCGAGGCCACCCTGCCACCGGGTGAAGTGCCTGAACTGGATGATGGCATGGAGATCGATGGTGGGGCAGATCTGGATACCGGGTTGGACCTGGATGGTGGCCCTGAGCTGGATGGTGGAGCTGAGCTTTCTGCCGGATTGGATCTGGATGGCGGCCCTGAGCTGGATGGTGGTGCTGAACTTTCTGCCGGATTGGATCTGGATGGCAGCCCTGAGCTGGATGGGGATGCCGGTTTGGAAATCGGGATTGATCTGGATGCTGGTGCTGACATCGGCTCCGAAAATGCCGGCCTGGGTGCTCAGGAGATCGGTGTGGAAGAGATCGACATGGATTCCGCCGATGCCATGGATGAAACCCTGCCCTTGGGCGCTGTGATCCAAGATCTGGGGGGAGAAACAGAAACGGATGATCTCGACGCCGATAGCGCTGGAGATACCGATATGGAAACGATCTCCTTCGATCTGCCGGAAGCGGATGTCGCCGGAGAAAAAGGGGTGATGGAGCTTGATGCCGGCTCTGATGATGGCGGGTTGGATTTGGAAACCATCTCCTTTGGTGGTGCCGAGCTGGATGAGGCCAGTTCCAATAAATCCATTTTGGAACTCGACGCCGATGATGCTGATGCCTTGGATCTGGATAAGGGAAGTGCTGGCGGTGCCCAAGCCAGTTCCGAGTTGGATGAGGATGACATCTCTCTGGAGTTGGTGTTGGATATCGATGAACATAAGAAGGATTGAGTTTGCATGAGCCAAAGGCAGGGATGTTTTGATTCCCGCTCATGGGTTGCCCCCAGAGGGTGGCGGATAGGGTGGATCTGGCTGGGGTTGGTCGTGCTGTGGGGAAATCCCCAGATGGCCGAAGCCTTTTCTCTGGGCTATTTGAAGGTTTTGAATGCCGACAAGGCCCCCTTTTCAGCTGAAATTCCCTATTGGCTCTCACCTGGCGAGCGCTTGGATAGGGTATGGGTCACTTTGGGGCGCGCGACTGATTATATCTCTGACCAGGAACAAAACCGGGAGTGGGCAGGCTCCATCAAGGTGTTGGCGCCTGACAGGAAGGGGCAACCGGGGCGACTGCTGTTGCGGGGAAGGGAGGCGGCACCCAACCATTTCGACACCCTGCTGGTGCGGGTGAGGATTGGTGAGGTCCACTATTTTCGCAACTATGCCTTTGCCCCTGAATTACAGCCCATCCTGACCTATTCTCCCACTGCCAAATCAAAGAGCAGCAACTCCTCCAGCTCCTCCAAAACCCAACGCCAACGCATTAAATCAACCCAACATACCCAGTCAACCCAGCCTGCCAAATCAGCCCACACATCACAGACGAAGCCGATCCGACACAAACAACCAAGCTCGGCTTCCAGGAGTTCCAGCCATTCCGGACAAGTGACGAGCGTTCCCCAATGGGTGGTCTGGTTTCGCGCCATCCAAAAGATGGATCCATGGCGTCTGGCAGCGGGGGCCGGGGGAGGTTTGTTGGTGGTGGGCGGGGTGGTAGCCCTGGCTCTTAGGATCAAACCCAGAGTTAAGCCCAAACGCAAAAAGAAGTCCAAGACCAAGCGCCGCAAAGAGCCTCAAATCCAGGCTGTCACTGAAAAAGTCCCAAGCCCCACTCCCCCCAAACAAGAGAACTCCCAGGCCGCTCCAGAGGGAGGGAAGGGCGCTGCCAAACCAGCTCGTCCAGATGCCGGGGAAGAGAAAAAGTCGGAAATCCCCCCCCTGATCCCGCTACTCTCGCCCACCCCCGCCCAAGGGGCTGAAAAAGGGGCTGGGGAAGAGGCCGGGGAGCCCATTCAATCTTCCGGGCTTACTGAAGAGAAACCTGAATCAGCCGCCTCTACAGCTCCTGATCCTGCCATTGATTCCGAACCACTCTCAGAGTCCGCTTCCGCCGACACGCCCCCTGAACCGGATGATTCAGACGAAAACCCACCGGCAACCGGGAGAGAGGTGCCATCAAAATTTGCTTTTGTAAAGCCCGACATGGCTCTTTCCACCGCTCCCTTTCCCATAGAGGCGGTGGATGGATCGGATGCTGAAGAAGCGAAAAATGGCGATATCCCACCCGTCTGGTCTCCTGGGAAAGAGGAGGAGGAACTCCAATGGCAGGATGCCAGAGCTGAGACCGAAGAAGAGATTGGAGCTGAGACCGAAGAAGAGACCGAAGAAAAGGCCGGAGTTGAAGCCGTTGGAGGAGAGGCGCCAGCGGAATCGGATGGTCCTGATTGGGGGCTCTCCACAGAGGGGTCCCAAGCAGAAGAGGAATCCGATCTTGATCTGCCCCCTGGCACATCTGGAGAAGAAGAGGATGCCTTTGCAAGCCTCTCCCCTGGTTCAGCCGAGGAAGAGTCTGATGGGCTTTTGAGTCTTCCGGAAGCATCTTCCGAGGAAGAGTCTGATGAGTTTTTGAGCCTTCCGGAAACACCTTCCGAAGAAGAGCCTGACGGGTTTTTGAGTCTGCCGGATGTCGCTTCAGAGGATGGTGGGGAGGAGTCGTCACTGGAGTTGCCCGGTGGGGTGTCGGAAAACCATTCAGAGACAGAGATTGCGGCATTGTCCCTGCCGGAAACAGCCGCAGCCAAGCTTGGTGACGCTGACAAAGACCCATCACCCATTTCCAAACCCACTCCCCCTGCCGGTGGGTCCCCTTCAGTAAATAGCCGGGAAGAGGGAGAGGATATCGAGGTTTTGGCTTTTGATCCTTCGATGTTTGACACACCCTCCCAAGGGAATGGTTCGGGGGGCTCTTCGATTCCGACAAGGGATGCCAAATCGAGCAGCTCTCAACCGGCAGATGTCGAGTCGATCCCCTTTAGCCTGGAGGCGTTGGGTAGCCCCGATGGGGGAGAAGGCTTCGGAACCGATGGGCGTGGAGACAAAGGTTCCCAGGATAATGGAACCCCACCAGCACACTCCCTGGAAATGGTCTCCATGGGTGCTGCTGAAAATCTCAACTCTTCCACGCTGGTTGCAAAAAAGCCTGAGGTGAGCCAGCAACCCCCTGATATTGAAAAGTGGAAAGCCCCCTCCCTGGATCTCCCTGAAATAGAATCACCCGAAGCCGCCTCCCCCGGTGGCGATATCGGAGCCAAATCCCAGGGACTTGAAGTACCCTCAGCCGCTCCCCCCCCGAAAAAAGCCACTGAAGAGATCGACGGGGATGGCTGGGAGGGCTCCGGTTCCATGGGGGGCTGGGATCCCCTGGAAGATGATTATGCCATCGGAGAGACCCCCGACACGGCCAGCACGACCCCTGAACGATCAAAGTCCAATGGCTCTTCTGCCAAAAAAGATCTCGACTGGGGCTCTGAAGGCATGGCCGATATCGATGACCTTTTGAACGCCGCCGCTCCCTCACTGGAGCCGGTTGTCGCCACTGCCAAGGAGGAGCCAAACCGTCAAAGCCGGGCCAAGCCCAAAGGGGATAAAGACGGGTTGGCCAGTCCATCCCTGGAAGAGATGCTGCAATCGGTGGATATGGTGTTGCAGGAGGATGTGGGGGAGAGTGATGCCGGGCCTGGCCCACAACCAGGCAGCCCGAAGACCGCCTCAAAAGAGAACGATTGGGAAGGGGGGGAGGCTGATTGGGGGGGGGCTGAATTGGATGGTGGGGCTGATGGCGACGCCTCATGAGTGATGAGGTGAATCGAAAGGTTGGGGAGGGTGGGGATCAGAACCCTTTTTTGGAAAAGCGCGACCCAAGGGCCAAGCTTCTGGCGCTTTTATTGTTGGCTCCAGCCATCATGGCCGCACCGTTTTTTTCCAAAGAGTGGTCTTTGGCAGCGGCTTTTTCCCTGGGGGCTCTCTGGGGGGCTGCTCCGATGTGGTCCCAGTTGGGGGGGGTGCTCTATCGATTGCGTTGGCTTTTTTTGACCCTGATTCTTCTCCATGGATTTTTTACCCCGGGTCATCCCCTCTTCACCTTTCTGGCTTGGCCCACCGGGGAGGGTTTGATGGCAGGCGTTGTCCAATCCTTGCGCTTGACCCTGCTGGTGATGCTCTCCTGGGTATTGGTGCGCACCACCCCGGCTTGGCAGTTGATCGCCGCTTTCAGTGCGCTTTTGGGGGGGGTTGAAAAAATCGGAATCCCCCTGGGGCGCTGGCTGGGAATATTGGCTTTTACCCTGGAGCGCATTCCCCGACTGCTGGCCGAAACCGGTTCGGTGCGGGATGCGCTGCAACTGCGCGTGGCAAGCCAGAGTGAAAAAGGCCCCCTCGCCAACCGACTGGATCGCTTGGCTCTGGGGGGGGAGGCGCTGCTTTTTCGGGTGCTGGGAGATGTTCGGGATCAAGAGCAGGCATTGCGGGTGCGTGGCTTTGGCGATTCATTACCCACCCCGCCCCGATATGGTGGACAGTGGCAGGGGATGGATACGCTGATCCTGTCGGCACCGGTGGGGGTGTGGTTGATCTCCCTATTGGGGTGAGAGATGACCGATGGCCGGACTGTCGACAGATAGGCTGCTGACAAAAAAGAGGATGCACGCTTTTTTGGGTAGATTTTGACCGGGGGCAAGATGACCGACAACCGTTCCTATGGCCCTTTGAATGCCCTGGCTGATACCCGCCTTGGCCACATGCTCTATAACCGCCACGATCTCTATATCGGTCGCTCCTTGCAACTTTATGGGGAATATTCCCACGGAGAGACCCTGATTTTTCAGATATTGGCCCGGCCTGACTTTACGGTACTCGATATCGGTGCCAACATCGGCTATCACACCCTCTTTTTTGCCCGAAAGGTGGGGCCAAGGGGGCAAGTGATCGCTTTTGAACCCCAGCGAATGATCCATCAGCTGTTGTGTGCCAACATGGCCTTGAACAGCATTCCCAACGTTTGGTGCCATCAGGCGGCGGTGGGAGCTGCTGCCGGGTCGATCACGGTTCCAGCGCTGGACTATGGCACAGAGACCAACTTTGGGGGGCTGGGCCTGGATGTGGAGGGGACGGTGGGAGAGACGGTCGCGATGATGACGGTGGACAGCCTGAATCTGGCCCGTTGCCATTTCATCAAAATCGATGTGGAGGGGATGGAATTGGCGGTCTTGGAAGGTGCGCAACAAACCATCCGAAAGCACCGTCCCATCCTCTATCTCGAAAACGACCGGCAGGATAAATCACCCCCTTTGATCTCCTGGCTGCTGGGGGAAGGATATCGCCTGTATTGGTATCTGACACCGCTTTATAATGCGGATAATTACCTGAAAAACAAAGAAAACATCTTTGGAATCATCCGCTCTGTCAATGTGCTGGCCGTGCCTGGCGACTTTGGGCTTGAGTTGGATCAATTTCAGGAAATCAAAACCCCTGGGGATTGGTATAAACCAACAGATTGAACATTATTTCTGCAATCAGTACGCCCAGTCGCTACACTGTTGGACTTAAGACCCATGGAGGCTCCACAGCAGGGGATGTTTACCGGTTGGCGGCGTTGCTCCTGACTGCTATTGAAAACAGCCGGGAATAGCCGGGTGGTTTTGAAAAAATCGTCGGCAAAAAAAGAAATTTCTTGCATTGGTCGATGCTTCCAGATATGTCAGAGTGCGCTTTGTGTCCGTATCGTATCTCCACTTCCAGCCAGTTTCCCTCAGGGAAGGGGCTTTGGGGAAAGGTTTGCCAAACGGATATTCCGGTTTGACATCCTCTTTTTGGGCGCTTTACCGCTCTTGGCCAGCCCTGTTTGACAGGGGATGGGATGGCCACAACTGAATTTAATGAAATGGTATCCGATCAAACATGATCGATTATCTCTATGATAAACTGCTGGAGCGGCAACCCACCCGGATCATCCTGATTCTTGGGTCGGGACGCTCGGGCACCAACTGGCTGGGTTATACCCTGGGGGCCCACCCGGATGTGCGCGTGACCATTGAGAACCAGAAAATTCTCAAATGGTCCGTAGATCTGGCGCTCTGGCCCGAAAAACGCTATCAGTTGCTGCAAAAGCTGATCAGCCGCTACAAAAAAGAATATATTCTTTCATTTTCCAAGCACTATCTGGATAAATCCCATCCCAATATCTGGTCAGCCCCGGAACTGGCTTCTGCTCTGCCCAATGCCCGCTTTATCGGCATCCAACGCAATCCTTACGCTTCGGTCTCCAGTATGTTGCGCCATCCTACCCAGCCGGGCGTATTGGTCTGGCACGAACGCTGGAAGGAGTTTCCCATTCCCAACGCCTTTCTCGGCATTGATCAGGAGATGGCCGAGGAGTACGACAGCTTTTCCCTGACCAAACAGTGTGCCATCCGCTGGCAGGCCCATAAGGAGCGCATGGATCGTCTGCGCCAGTTGATGGGCAGTCGTCTGCTGGTGATCGACTATGATCGTTTTTTTCTCCAAAACGAGCTGCACCTGGAACAACTACGCCAGTTTATCGGCCTGAACAGCCCCATTCCCAGCCCCACCATCCGTCACGGCTCCCTCAATCGCTGGAAAAAACTCCTCACCCCGGAGCAGTGTCACGAGATCGCCACAGTGGTCGGTTTTGGACCCGAAGAGGTTGACTCTGAAAAGCATACCCCTCCCATACTCAGGGCCAGAGCAGGCTGACTTTTTGACTGCTGATTTATTAGCTGATTCGGTGGCTGACCCGGTCGCTTGAAAATTTTTTCTCCGGGGGAAGGTATGCCTACCCTTGTCGAAACACTTCCAACACCCCGATTACCCGTTTGACCGGTGGAAACTGGTTGAATAAAAAGCCATTTTTATCAAACCAAGGATCTTTTTCCAGCATTTCGCTGACTTCTTTTTCCTTGGACAGTGCCCGATCCACACCGATAATCAGGGGGGGCTTTTTTTTGGCCTGGCCCATGCTCTCCAGACGCCGGATAAGGGGAGCCTTGTGCCAAGCGTGAAAAAGTTCCAGATGGGTGAGGGTGCCATCGTCGTGCTGAAAGGAAAAATCAGGGGCGGCGACCTCCTGTTTTCCCAGATCGAGGAGGGGAGCGTTGTTTTTGATGTGCCAGCCTTTGGCCCCCTTTTTAAAGCTTTTCTGAAACACCTCGAACTCTTCGGGGATATAGCCGCTCATCTGGGTCAGATGGGTCACCAGACCGCTTGTCTCATCCATGGAGAGGCTCAACTCCTGTCGCTGGCCCTTCATTTTGATCCACGCCTCGATGCGCCAGCGGGACATCGCCACCAGAGCCGGGAAAAAAAGCGCCAGCTGGAAGCCATATTTGCGGGTATTTTGCAGCAGGCTCAAAGGGCCATCCAGGGTGAGATGATAGCTGCCATCCCCCATTTTTTGGATGCGCACCAGAAGCCGGTGAAAGCGCAGATAACGAAAAAGTTGGCGGCGCTTGCTCAAACCAGGCTCCTGAAATTCCACCTCCAGCCTGTCCGCATTCAAAAGCAGCCCCTGTACTTGAGCCATGTTGTAGCGATGGGCCAGGGCCTGGGGGGTGATGGTGCGAAATTGGGCCAGAGGTTGACGATCCGGCAGGTCTGAAAAGAGCCGCACCCCCAGCTGATCCGGATCGATGTTGACATCCCCGGCCACTACCTCACGATATTTTTCCAGATCCCCCATGCCTTTTTCTGCCAGGCGTTTGGAGGCGGTCTCAAAAACCCCCAGTCGAAACAGATCCAACCCCTCTTCCGCCTCCTGAAAGTCACATCGATTGAGCAGGAGTTTATTGAGCCCCTTGGCGATCAGGGGGGAACGGTAGGCGTTCAGGATCGGCTGGATCACCTCTCCCAACTCCTCCCGGCTCTGCCCTTTACCTTCGCTATATAGGCCGATCAACTCTTTGATCAGGTTGATGAGATTTTGATTTTTTGGATCCACAAAACGGGGAAGAATCCGACGGGATTGGGTGGCGTATCGGAGCAGGTCGCGGGTCAACATGATGGAAAACAGCTTTGGTGGCCGAAGGGGAGGAGGGTGATCACAGGGTCGCTTCTCCCCGTTGATAGGCGATATGCTGCCGACGCCGATCACTGGTGAAGGTTTCAGCGGTATCCTCTGAGACCAGTTCGTAGAGGGCGGCGACTTTTTCCTTGCCGGGCCTGAGAATGCGTCCGAGTCTTTGCACATGCTCCCGCACCGAGCCGCTGCCGGAGACGATGATGCCCACCGCCGCTTCCGGCACATCCACCCCTTCGTTCAACACCCGGGAGTTGACCATGCAGGAGATGGCCCCGGAGCGAAATGCCGCCATCAGGGCTTTGCGCTCCGGAGATTTGGTTTTGTGGGTGATCACCGGCAGGAAGAAGGTCTCGCCGATGGTATAGGCCGTGGCATTGTCATCGGTAAAGAGCAGTATCCGCTCCCCCTGATGGCGTCGTAAAAGTGCCCACACTTGGCGCAGCTTGGCCCGGGAGGCTCTGGCCAGACGTTTTTGCATGCGGTAGGCCGCAAAGGCTTCCCGTCCCTCCCGGGTGCGGGCGCACACCATAATGAACTGATTCCAACCATCCTTGCGGCTAAAATTGACCCCGCTATCCCGGGCAAATTGGCGATATTGAGCATAAGCGGCATCATAGGCCTCCCGCTCATCGGGGTCCAGCTGCACTGGTATTCGGTGGAGGTCGTAGGGGGCCAGATAGTCCCCTTCCAGGGCATCGATCTCCACCCGGAAGCAGATGGGGCCCAAAAGGTCAAAAAGCGCCTCCTCCTCACCGTCAGTACGCTCAGGGGTGGCGGTCAAACCCAGACGGAACGGCGCGATGGTCATCACTGCGGCCAGCCGGGTGGTCAAAGCGGGCAGGTGGTGGCACTCATCGCAGATCAAAAAGCCAAACCGATTGCCCAGCCGTTCCATGTGGATGAGAGCGGAGTCATAGGTGCTCACGGTGATGGGTTCCAGCTGGTGCTCACCCCCTCCCATGAGGCCAATGGGCATCTGAAAAGCGGCGGCCAGTTGTTGGTGCCACTGGTGCAACAGGTCGATGGTCGGCACCAAAATCAGGGTATCCCGACCGATCCGGCTGATGGCCAAGCGGGCGACCAGGGTTTTGCCCGATCCGGTGGGTAGCACCACCACCCCTCGCCCTTTGCTTTGGGACCAGGCTTGGAAGGCTTCCTGTTGGTGGGGTCGGGGCATAAACTCCCCGGGGGCTTCAAAACGATGGTTGGCAAATCCTTTGGCTTGATCTTCAAAAGGGATTTTCAGCCGATGCAGGGTGATGGCGAGGGGGCCATAATGGCGTGCCTCGGCGCGATAATCGCCGCTACGGTCATCCCATTTGAGATATTCCGCCACCGGTTCCAGTTCCTTGGGCTTGCCCGTAAGCCGCAAGGTGCCCTGGTCAAAGGAGAGGTGAACCATGTCAGGCTCCGGGAAAAGGGGAGTGGTGCATGGGTGTTGTCATGGTCTGTTGGCTGGAAGCGGGGTGGATGGCATCTGTCGTCATGACCTGTTGGCTGGGAATCTTGTTGAATAAATTGTTAATTTCGTCCAGATGTGAAATGGCGTTGAATAATCTCCCGGTTCTTTTCCCCAATGATTGGATGTAATTGTTGACTTTTTTCGTCATAAGGGGGATGTTCATTCAGGATTTGAAGTCCCCAGGGAAAGGTGCGACAGCATGGCTGGAAATAACCCGACTGACGAGTCCCAGGATCAGCTTTACAGTCTGGATGATCCCGCTCTTCTCAATAATATGAAGCTGGTCAAGGATGTCAAACGGTCAGACCGGGGAAACATCCTGCGAACCCGTGGCACAGAGCTTACTGCTGTGGTCGTGGAAGGGCTCAAACGACGGGGGATCAAGGAGGTTTATGCCATACCGGTGGCCGCAGAAAAATTGACTGGTGCCACCGAAGAGATGGAAAAAATGTTCAATATTTTGGAATCGGTGGTTTCGGTTCCCGGCCAATCGGTTCAGGCAGCAGCTGAAACCTTTCAAAAAATGGAAGAGGTTCGGGCTCTGGAGGGGCTGGTCAAGACCCATATGCAGGAAATTTTCCATCTTTTCAATCCCCACGCTGCTGACGGCCTTATCCAGCTCCAGAGTCACCACCCCAACACCGCCAATCATTCCATCATCTCCGGTTTCAATGCCATGGCCATCGGCAAGGAGTTGGGCTGGGATGAGCCCAGAACCATCGAAGCGGCCATGGCCACCATGAAACACGATATCGGCAAGGTCAACGTCAAACTCGACACCTTGGATTGGCCGGGTCGCCTCAATAAAAAACAGTGGGCTGAGATCCAGCTCCACTCCCTTTTCGGTGGCCGGTTGCTGTTTCAGGGGCAGTGGGACAGCTCCGTTGTGACCGCTCTGACCCACCACGAATGGTATGCCAATGTCAAAGGCAAGGGGTATGGGGCGCTTACCCTTTTCCGGAAATATGTCGTCAAGGATATGGGCATTGAGATTGACGACTATCTGGCTACGGCTAAAAAGGCCGACCTGGAAATTCTCCACGTCAGCGCCATTGCCGATATGGTTTCAGCCCTGGAGGAGACGCGTTCCTACAAGGGCGAGTTGGTGCCCTTCAAGGTGCTGGTCATCATGAACAGCGATGCCGGACTGGGCCACTTCGAACCGAACATCTATCGCGCCTGGCACCGGAGTTATTGTCGTAAACACCCCAACCTTCTCCCCCAGGGATTGCAGGTGCCCCTGCCAAGGGAAAAAGAGAAAAAGGTGTTCCAGAAGGGACGCGTCGTCAAGTTTGCCAAACCGCGGCCTTTTCTTTCCCTGCGGGATCTGAAAAGACTCAGGCTTCTGGAACCCTTGGCCCAGCGGCGGGTCGATCTGGATCGGCTGCGTCGCAATGGCGGCATCCTGAAAAAACAGCTGCTGGCCTATTTTGAAAAAGTAGGCCCCATTCCCAATCTTTCCGATGCCAACCTCGAAAAAATGGGGGTCAAACCCCTCAAGAAGCAAGCTGTTTTGGAAAATCAGATGATCGGCCTGGACGTCAAGGAATCCCGCTTTTCCTTCGATGAGCTGGAAGAGTCAGGGCTTTTGCAAAAGATGAAATGCCGCATGTTTGACATCGACCTGGTACGTAAGGAGGGGGGTATTTCCCTGGATCGTCTGGTCAAACGGGATGTGCAGATCAACTGGAAAAAACTGGAAAAACTGGGTATCGACCCCAACAAACAGCAGCAGATCACCCTGCCAGCCTTTGAAGAGCGTTTGACTTTGGCAGATCTGGAAAAGCTGGGATATACCAAAAAGAAACTACACGATTTTGGGGTGTACGACCGTTTGGAGCAGCAGAGAGGCGGGCTGCGGCTGGATTATCTGGCCGAAAAGGGGATACATCCGAAAAAAACCGAGCTGCGGGAAAAGGGTATCAAAACGGAACAGAAAATTTTTTATGACATTCTGGTGGTGGAGAGCCTGGACCGAACCCGGGGCAGATTTGCCATCATGCGGGAGAGAGAAGAGTTTGCCGATCTGGAAAAAATCGCTGCATTAGGGGAGTTGGATACCCTGCAATCGTTTTTGTATCACAAGATTGGCATCGTTGAGATCGACTTTTCAGATGTATTGGATCTGCCAGCCTCTCTGGATAGTCTGGAAATGGGAGATCACTGGCGGGTCTCTGCCTGAACTTTTATATCCCCAACGGGAAAAAGAAACCGCCCCCACCAAAGTCCCAGCCCCCCACCCAGCGTATTCATCGCCACATCCCGAATATCCCAATAGCGGGTAGGTAAAAACCACTGGATGATTTCGTCCGTCAAGCCCGCCAAAAAAAGCCACAACAGTGCCACCATGAGATCCCGAAACCCATGGCGCTCCAGAGTACGGAAAACAAGCACTCCGAGAATGGCATATTGCAAAAAATGAATCCGCTCTACCGGCTTATCCACGGTGGCCGCAATCACAAGAATGGCAAGGGTTGGCAGCAGAAGGGGAAACACGCTTGGAGCCTTTTCCCTTAGGCTGCTGTTCATCTGATAGAGCCTGTAAAAGGCCCCCAGCAAGGCCAATATGAGAACCGTATTCACCCCCCAACCAAACGTTTCAGGCCCTATGACGGCAAAAAAATAGTGTACGGCAACAGGTGTGAGAGGCAGCGTGAGATAGATCAGCCCCAGATAGAGCGCGATCCCGATCCAGAGGCGTGGGTGTTGACGAAAAGTGTTGGGGAGAGTCATTTTGAAAGTTTGCCACGATCCTGACCGGGGAGGAAGACCGACTCTTTCCCGTTCAGCTGGCATCAGGCTGGTTCTAGCTGATAACAGCCGGTTTCAAAGCGGCCGTCATCATGGAGATGGAACCAGCGAAATCCTGGAAGCTCTTTTGAAACGGCCATCTCTTCCACCCGGGGGACAAATTGTACCGAGGTGGCTGGGGCTCCGAGGAGACGCAGACCATCGTGAGCTTCATCGAAGGCTTGATGGATGTGGCCGAACACAACGGCCTTAACTTCGGGATGGCGTTTGGTGATTTGAAAAAGATCGTGGGGATTTTGCAATCCGATGCGATCCATCCAGGTGGACTGGATAAGGGCTGGGGGGTGATGCAGGGCGATGAGGGTGGGGATTGGAGAAGAAGCGGCAAGGGAATCCTCAAGAGCTGCCAATTCCGCCACTCCCAACACGCCTCCCGACTCATCAGGCTGGGTCGAATCGAGACAGATCAAGCGCCACCCCCCCATCTCCACCCGACGCTGCCAACCGATCCGCTCCCCGTCGAAAGCTTCCTGAAAGAGATCCAACCGATCATGGTTTCCAGGTATCAGCCGGATGGGGCAGGGAAGGGAGCAGGTTACTCTGGCAAAGTGTCCATAGGAAGCCATGGAGCTTTCCTGGCTGATATCGCCGCTCACCAGCAGAAGATCCGGCTCCCAGGTCACGACTCTTTCCAGCACCTGCATGAAGTTATGGAGGGGGTATTGGCCGTAGAGAAGCGCCTCCGGGTCGGCCAGAAGATGGATGTCGGA
The DNA here is from genome assembly GCA_015232395.1 of Magnetococcales bacterium. Lineage (NCBI taxonomy): Bacteria > Pseudomonadati > Pseudomonadota > Magnetococcia > Magnetococcales > Magnetococcales bacterium. The sequence goes on from JADFZT010000055.1 coordinate 27,853, forward strand.
TAGGTGTGCCAAGCGGAACATGGACTCTTTCCTACCAGTCATTTTCGCACCTCACAAGTCCTCCTGTTGACCGGAAGCGGTGTATTTGGTAATTTCCCCCAAAAGCCGGGGTGGCGGAACTGGTAGACGCACCAGACTCAAAATCTGGCGTAGGCAACTACGTGTCGGTTCGACTCCGACCCTCGGCACCATCACGATAAAATCAAGCACTCAGCCAGCTCGGTTGGGTGCTTTTTTTGTGCTGAAGTATTCCATGCTGAAGTATCTCAATGGGCTGCTGCTGGGATAGGTCAGCATAAATATCCGCCCTCCACCATTTTTGGTCTATATTCACCCAGCTTCCTGGCTGCTTCAGGTTTAAGCTGGGACAGAAAGCCACCTTTTTGGTTTTGATGTGGCTATCCTTGAAATTTTTCCCGAATGGTTAATATTTCCGGCAAAATGGCCACAAACAGCTCTGCCAAGTCCGGATCGAAGTGATTTCCCGCTTCCTCCTGGATCAGATCCATGGCCCGAGTGATCTCCCAGGCTTTCTTGTAGGGGCGCTCTGAAGTAAGCGCATCGAACACATCAGCAATGGCAACGATTCGACCGGACACGGGAATTGTTTCACCCTGCAACCCATTGGGATAGCCACGGCCATCCCATTTTTCGTGATGGCTCACCGCAATTTCACAGGCCAGTTGCAGCAGAGGTGCGGATTGGTTGCCGAGAATTTCCGCACCCATGGAGACATGCTTTTGCATGATCTGCCACTCTTCTTCATCCAACTTGCCCGGTTTGAGCAAAATGCGATCAGGAACCCCCACCTTGCCCACGTCATGCATGGGGGCGGCGTTTAAGAGCAACTCTGACCATGCTTGATCTTTGCCTGCTGCCAGAGCCAGCTTTTGGGAATAGTGGGACATGCGCAAAATATGGGAACCGGTCTCCGGATCCCGAAATTCTGCTGCCCGTCCCAGGCAGTTGATGGTGCTGAGACGACTCTGCCAAAGGGCCTTGGTTCGTTCACGTACCTTCTCTTCCAAAATGACATTTTGATTTTTCAATGTGCGCTGTGCATTTTGCAGAGTCAGATGGGTGTTCACCCGAGCCTGGACGATGGGTATGCTGATGGGCTTGGTGATATAATCCAGGGCACCCAGTTCAAACCCCTTGGCCTCATCCTTCACTTCGACCATGGCCGTGACAAAAATAATCGGAATATCAGCTGTGGCTGGCTCGGATTTCAAACGACGACACACCTCATAGCCATCCATACCCGGCATCATGATATCGAGAAGGATCAAATCCGGTTTTTCGTCGGCAATGCTTTCGATGGCCCCTTCACCATCCATGGCCACACTAACATCATAGTGATCCCCCAAAGCTTCCAGGAGCACATCAATATTGGCCTCGGTATCGTCTACCACCAGGATGGTCTGCTGGCTGAGATGATCACTCATTTGTAGGCTCCTTTTTTTTCAGGTCTTGAATCATTTGTTCCAGCAGGATCAGGGCATCCTTTAATTTATATTTCCGTACCAGCTGCCGCAGCTGGGTGACCGACTGGGATAACTCATCGGGCCAGGCGGCTTTTTGCATCTGATCGAGTATGGGCACACAGGGACGGGGTTTGCGTTTTTGCAGGTGAGGTTGCAACTGCAAAAGAAGAGCGAGAAGTCTCGCTGTATCCAGAGGCTCTTTTTCTTCAGCAGGTTCCTCCCGGGAGGTGGTAAAAGCCTGCTGCAAGGTTGGGAGCATGTGCTCCATGGCCTCGGCAAATGCTCGGGTTAAACTCTCCAGATCGTTTTCAGAATCAGAGTCATTGAGGGCAGCTTCCAAATCAGCCGCGGCGGTCTGGAGCCCTTTTGCACCCAAGCTGCCAGCAATTCCCTTGAGAGTATGTGCCTGGCGAAGCGCCTCTTCCCGATCCCCTTTTTCCAGTGCCTGCTCCATTTTGGAAACGGCATCGGTTTGGTTTTCCAAAAATTTTTCTACCAATTTTCGATAGAGCCTGCGGTTACCCCCCAGTTTGGCCAAGGCTTGTTGGAGATCGAAGCCGGGCAGATCTGGCAGGGGAGCGGAATCGTTTTCAACGCAGGTGAGGTTGGAGGTGGATATTCTTTGCAGGGATCGATCCCCCTCTGGGTGGATATGGCGAAGCAGGGATTGAAAAAGCAGATTGATATCGATGGGTTTTGATACATAGTCGTTCATACCAGCGTTGAGGCATCTCTCTTTTTCTCCGGTCATGGCGTTGGCGGTCATGGCGATGATCGGCAGGGCGTGATGGATTTTTTCATTGCGAATACGCTCTGTGGCCTCCATCCCCCCCATCACCGGCATCTGCAAATCCATTAATACCGCTGCAAAAGTGCCTTCCCGAACCATTTTGACCGCCTCTTCACCATTAACGGCCAGCTGTACCGTAAGCCCCACCAACTCCAGCAGCTCCATGGCCACCTGTTGGTTGACCTCATTATCCTCCACCAGCAGAATTCGTTTGTTGGGAACCTCCTGAAACAGTTGGCTGAAATCGGATATGGAGCGACGGGTGCTTGCAGAGTGGCTCCCCTCCTTGCCAAAGGCCTGCATGAGCGCATCAAACAATTGGGAGTGGTTGACAGGCTTGGTCAAATAGCCATCCAGAGCCAGGGAATCCGCTTCCCGACGTGCCTGAGCATCATCGAAAGCGGTCAGCAAGACAATTTTGGGTTGTTGGGTGATGGTGGTGTTGGATCGAATATGCCGGGCAGCAGTCAGGCCATCCATGCCAGGCATTTTCCAGTCCATGGTAATCAACTGGATAGGGGTGCCGTCCCGCTCCTTTTTTTCCAGCAGGGTGATGGCCGCATCCCCAGAGGTGACCGACGAGACCTGAAAGGAGAAAGATTCCAGCATTTCCGTCAGGATTTCCCGGGCTGAGGCGTTGTCATCCACCACCAGGGCTTCCAGATGTCGCAAATCCGGGGCGGGGGTCAGCTCTTTTTGAGGTACCAACTCCTGAACGCCAAAGCGGGCCGTAAAGGTAAAAAGGCTTCCCTTCCCAGGTTCGGTGACGACTTCAATGATTCCATCCATCATTTCCACAAGCCGCTTGGAGATGGAGAGTCCCAGACCCGTACCGCCAAATCGGCGGGTGGTGGAACTGTCGGCTTGGGAAAAGGATTGGAATAGATGCGCTTTTTGGGCTTCGGTCATACCAATACCGCTATCCCGCACCGAAAAACGTACCACAGCCTGCTCCTGGAGCGACTCTTCCAGCTCCATGGCAATCATCACTTCCCCCCGCTCGGTAAATTTAACCGCATTGCCAGCCAGATTGATCAAAACCTGTTCCAGCCTCAGGGGGTCTCCCACCAAAACGGGGGGAATGCGGCGATCGGTCCGATAGAGAAATTCCAGGCCCTTCTCCTGGGCCTTCAGGGAGATGATGACCCCCAGATTGTCGAGTACGTTTTCCATCCGAAAAGGAATTGACTCCATCTCCAGACGGCCTGCCTCAATTTTGGAAAAATCGAGGATGTCGTTCAAAATACGCAGCAGTGAGTGGGAAGCGTTGTTGATTTTTTCAAGATAATCCCGTTGCTTGGGAGTGGTCTCGGTTTGCAGGCTCAGGCCGGTCATGCCCATGATGGCGTTCATGGGTGTGCGGATTTCATGGCTCATATTGGCCAAAAAGTCGCTCTTGGCCCGATTGGCGCCCTCAGCGATTTTTTTGGCCTTTCTGAGTTCCTCTTCCATCTCCTTGCGCTGGGTGATCTCTTCCTTGACGGCGATAAAATGGGTTGTGGTTCCGTCCGGTGTGCGGATAGGGGAGATGGAGGCCGATTCCCAATAGAGAGCACCATCCTTTCTCTGGCTACGAAACTCACCCCGCCATTCACCACCGTCCAGAATCGTTCGCCAGAGTCTTTTATACTCCTTCTGGGAAGTGTGTCCCGATTTTAACATGCGGGTGTGTTGGCCAATCACTTCATCGGGGCTGTAGCCGGTGATTTCAGAAAATTTGGGGTTAACGTATTGAACCGTGCCATCCAGATCGGTAATCACCACGATGGCAGGGCTCTGTTCCACCGCATAAGAAAGTTTTCGCAACTCATCCTCAACATACTTGCGTTCAATCAGGCCAGCCAAGGTATTGGTGACCACCTGCAGAAACTCCTCCTGGTTTGTTTCCAACCCCACCCCAGAGGTCAGATAGAGGTTGAGAACCCCCAACAGCTTGTCAGAAGAGAGGATCGGCAGACAGATATGCCCGTGAGGCTGAATGCCTTCATAGGTAATTTCATGTTGTTCGTCCAAATGGGTGGCAAGGATGGTTTTTCGCTCCAATGCCGCACGTCCACAATGGCAACGTCCCAAAGGCAGGCGGGCACATTGGGAGAGCAGTTCCGGATGGAGCCCGTGTTGGGCGGTCAGAATCAGATTTTGGCCGGAACCATCCAGGAGAAAAATGGCCCCCTTGGACTCGATTTTCAACCAGGGAATGGAAAGAATTTTATCGAGGGCTTGGGATAGTGAATCTTTAAGGGATTGGGTCTGGAGAGAAAGTTCCAGGATGAAATTGACCACCTCTTTGGTGCGACTGGCTGATTCGGCCTCTTCCATGGCGTCGCGGAGATTTTCCTCCACCAATTTGATTTCAGTAATGTCGTGCTGAACATTGACATAACCGTCCAACTTTCCCCGTTGGTCGAGGATGGGAGCGATGGCGGCCTGGCACCAGTAAAGCTCCCCTTCCAGGTCGGAATGGATTTTTTTTTTGCGATTGAGAAAGACCCCCCGCCACTGCCGCCTTTCACGCAAGGTGAGCCACAGGTCGTCATAAATCGACTGATCGGTGAGCCCACTTTTCAAAATACCCGGCGTTTTCCCCAAAGCTTCTTCACTGGACCAACCGGTGATGGTGGAAAAACCAGGATTGACATATTCGATGATACCCTTGGGATTGGTGATGACAATGGCGTCGGCCGAGGCCTCCACCGCCTGCATGAGACGCCGTTGCTGCATCAGGGATCGACGCAGTTGCCACATGGAAAAGATGAGTAAACCCAAGAGAGCCAACGCCATTAAAAACAGAAGCGTGCGATAGTGTGAGGCCTCCTTCAGACGCGCTGAATGGACCTGCCGCGACAACTGCGTTACCCGTTCAAGCCAATCGCTTACCTGACGATTGAGAATGGTGTTGAGGAGGATATCCAGCTCAATTTTTAAATTCAGGATGACATGGGCGTGGTCGCGCAAGTTGCGAATATGTCCTGAAAGTGGCTCTGGGGCCTCCCGGGTATCCTTCAAAAGCAGCCATAAACGATCCCGAGCGATCTGCTCGGCATTCGAATCGACACCGGTTCCCCCCATAGTGACCAGGTCGATCAATAATTCCCGGGCATTATAGGCTGCCAAGTGGCCTTTTTTTGCACCATCTTGTTCCCACTTTTCCAACTCTTGCAGCATCTCCTTCATGCCGATGGGAAAGTAGGTCAAGGAGTTTTTCAAAACCGCATTCATCGATTTAAACTGTTCGATCTCAGCGGATTTTATCTTGAACAGCTTATGCAGTCGATCTGTGGCGGCGGCGACTCTGTGACCGTTGCCATAAAAGTTTTCCGAGAGTTTGTGCAAACCTGCCAACTCTTGGCCCATGGCTCGTACATGGATGACGGTCGTGTCGTAATGTTTCAATAGGCCGTGCCGAATCAAAACCAGATCCTGATTGAGGTTGGCGTCATGTTTGGCAAGCTGGGTGATGGAACGCTCCAGCAGACGAAGCTCCCCATCATCCACTTCACTCATCACCGCCAAAAAGGTCATGATAACGGCAAAGGCTATGCCGACGCCCCAGCGCAGGAGTCCGGAAGCGTTCATAACGGCTCTCCGGCATACTCACCGGTGAGGGTGTTTAAAAAGGCTGTCAGGCGGTCGACTTCGCTTTTGGAGAGGGTCCGGCCCAATTGATATTTTCCCATCAGAAGGACCGCCATTTCCAAATCATCGACAAAACCGTCATGGAAATAAGGGGCGGTCAGGGCCACATTACGCAGGCTGGGTACCTTGAAATAAAATTTATCCCGTTCCAGGCCGGTCACGTTGAACCGACCCAGGTCGTCTGGCTTGACGTTGCCGTGATCCTGAAGAAAATCATCGTAAAAATCACCGAAAAGGCCAAATTTTTGGTACATGTTGGCCCCCAAAGCAACCCCCTGATGGCAGCTGGCACAACCCAGCTGTTTGAATAGCTCATACCCCGATTTTTCGAAATCGGTCATGGCTTGCTTGTTACCACGCAAAAACTGATCAAATCGGCTGTTGGGCGTGTAGAGAGAGCGTTCGAATTCAGCGATGGCATCCAAAATATTGGCAGGCTGGATACCGTCGTCGTAGATTTTCTTAAATTTTGCAACATAATCGGGGTCGTTTTTCAGTTTGACCAATACCTGGGGCCAGTTGGAGCCCATTTCAAGGGGATTGTGTATTGGGGCTGCCGCCTGCTCCTCCAAGGTAGCCGCACGACCATCCCAAAATTGTCGAAAATTGAAACTGGAATTGAAAACCGTGGGGCTGTTCATGATTCCCTCCTGCCCATCGATTCCCACGGAACGACGCAGACCATCTACCCCACCCATGGTCAAATCGTGGCAGGTGGCACAGCTGATGGTGTTGTCCCTGGAAAGACGAGGATCATGAAACACTCTTTTTCCCAGTTGAACCTTCTCCCGATCCAATAAAATGTTCTGGGGAATGGGGCGGGCCGGTTCGTTGATTAAAGGGGTCGTCGCCGCCACCACTGGCCAAGTGGCGATCACCATCGCCACAGCCAGCACCGAGACCCGAGAAAAAAGGCTGTTTTCCCTGGAGAGCCTGCTGCAATAGGCCGCTTTTGGCCTGGATACGGCGTTG
>JADFZT010000056.1 GCA_015232395.1 Magnetococcales bacterium
GCTTGGCTCAATCCTTCTTGGAAATGACCTGAACCGGCTTTTTGGGTGGCAGAGAGACAGTCTTGCGCCCCGACTCCCTCTCCAGCCGTTTCAGGTCCTTGAACATCGCATCCAGATCATGATCGAACCGGGCGGCGTATTCCTTACGGATTTTGTGAATTTCTTCAACGATGGGATCACTCCACATGGCCATCCTCTGTCCGCTCATCGATTTCCGGCTGGAAGAAAAAGTCGTGGACCATTTTTTCTTGTTTCCGCCTTGCCAGAATAACCCATGAGCCCACGCTATGCCATCATCATCCACCCCAATGAATGGTTTGAAACGCTCGCAGCCTCTTTGCGGGGGAAGGCCCGTTGTGATATAAAAGCCTGTTTTTTCTTGCCCATACCCTCAAGGATTGGATTGAAGCCTCATGTTTGGAGCCATAGCCCGCAAGGTTTTCGGATCAAGCAACGACCGCTATCTACGGAAATTGCGGCCCATTACCGATAAAATCAACGCCCTGGAACCCGACTTCGAAAAATTAACCGCCGAAGAGATCCGGGCTAAAACCGAAGAATTCAAAAAACGTGTCGCCGATGGGGAAGATCTGGACCATATTCTCCCGGAAGCCTTCGCCCTGGTGCGGGAGGCCAGCAAACGCACCACCGGCATGCGCCACTTCGATGTTCAGCTCATCGGCGGTATCGTCCTCCACGAGGGCAAAATCTCCGAGATGAAAACCGGTGAGGGTAAAACCCTGGTGGCGACCCTCGCCCTCTACCTCAACGCCCTGACGGGTAAAGGCACCCACCTGGTCACGGTGAACGACTATCTGGCCAAGCGTGACGCCGAATGGATGGGGCAGATCTATAACTATCTGGGGCTCACCGTCGGTGTCATCGTCCATGGCCTCGACGACGCCCAGCGCCAGGAAGCCTACAAAGCCGACATCACCTACGGCACCAACAACGAATTCGGCTTCGATTTTCTCCGGGACAATATGAAATTTACCCTGGAGGAGATGGTCCAGCGGGAGCTGAACTTTGCCATCGTCGACGAGGTGGACTCCATCCTCATCGACGAATCCCGCACACCGCTGATTATCTCCGGCCCCACCGAAGACAACACCGATAAATATTACAAGGTGGACCGGCTGATCTATCAGATCACCAAGGAAGAGCACTATACGGTGGACGAAAAGGCCAAGAGCGTGGTCTTCACCGAAGAGGGCAACGAAAAGATCGAAGAACTCCTGACCGAATTCAATATCCTGAAGGAGGGGGGGCTCTACGATGTGGGCAACGTCGAAACCGTCCACCATGTCAATCAAGCCCTGCGCGCCCACGCCCTCTTCGAGCGGGATACCGACTATATCGTCAAAGATGGCGAGGTGGTGATCATCGATGAGTTTACCGGCCGCATGATGCCGGGTCGCCGCTATTCCGACGGGCTCCACCAAGCCCTGGAAGCCAAGGAGCAGGTGGTGATTCAAAACGAATCCCAAACCCTGGCCTCCATCACCTTCCAAAACCTCTTCCGCATGTACAACAAACTCGCTGGCATGACCGGCACCGCCGACACCGAAGCCGCCGAGTTTAAATCCACCTATAATCTGGACGTGATCCTCATCCCCACCCATCGGGATATGGTGCGGATTGATCACGACGACGTGGTCTATCGCACCCTGGATGAAAAGCTCGATGCCATCGTTGAGGATATCCGGGATTGCCACGAGCGGGGCCAACCGGTTCTGGTGGGTACCATCTCCATCGAAAAGTCGGAGCTGCTGGCCAAAATTCTCAAAAAACACAAAATTCCCCACAACGTGTTGAACGCCAAATATCACGAAAAAGAGGCGGAGATCGTCTCCCAGGCCGGACGCAAGGGGGCGGTGACCATCGCTACCAACATGGCCGGGCGGGGCACCGATATTCAGCTGGGGGGTAACCCCGATATGCGTGTTCGCAACGAAATTCCCATCGGCATCCCCGAGGAGGAGCGCGCCAGCCGGGAAGCCAAAATTCGCGCTGAGTGTGAAGAGGAAAAGGTGGCGGTGCTGGCAGCGGGTGGATTGCATATTCTCGCCACAGAGCGCCACGAAGCCCGGCGCATCGACAACCAGCTTCGGGGCCGCTCCGGTCGCCAGGGAGATCCCGGCTCCAGCCGCTTTTTCCTCTCCCTGCAAGACGACCTCATGCGCATTTTCGGCTCCGACCGCATGGACGGTATGCTGCAAAAACTGGGGCTGCAAGAGGGGGAGGCGATCATCCACCCCTGGATCAACAAAGCCATCGAATCCGCCCAGAAAAAGGTTGAGGGACGCAACTTCGACATCCGCAAAAATCTCCTCAAGTTTGACGACGTCATGAACCAACAGCGCAAGGTGATCTATGACCAGCGCTGGGAGCTGATGGAAGCCAAGGAGATTACCGAATTTCTCACCGACATCCGGGGAGAACTCCTGGATGACATGATGGGTACATATATCCCCGAGGAGGCCTATCCCGAGCAGTGGCAGGCCAAAGAGTTCCACGATGCCGCTTTGAAGCAGTTCGGCGTGACGCTGCCCATCGAAGAGTGGCAGGTGGAAGATGGGGTGATCGCCAAAACCGTCCGGGATCGCACCTGGGAAGCGATTCAAGCCCACAACCAGGAGCGGGAAGAGCGTATGGGGGGTGAACTCCTGCGCTATCTGGAAAAATCAATCCTCCTGCAAATTCTCGACTATCTCTGGAAAGAACACCTCCTCAACATGGATCACCTGAAGGAGGGAATCCATCTGCGGGGCTATGCCCAAAAAGACCCCCTGAACGAATACAAGCAGGAAGCCTTTCAGCTTTTTGATGGCTTGATGGAGCGCATCAAGTCCGAAACCGTGGAGGTGCTCTCCCGGGTGGAGGTGAAGCAACCCGACGAAGTGGCCCGCCAGGAAGAAGAGCGCGCCGCTGCCCGGGATCGCCGCCTGCAGATGAGCCACGCCAGCGCCGAAGCCATGGCCGGGGAGGCAGGGGAGGAAGATGAATCCCAAAAAACCCCCTACCGCCGCCAAGCCGCCAAAGTAGGCCGCAACTCCCCTTGTACCTGCGGCAGCGGTAAAAAATATAAGCACTGCTGCGGCCGACTGAGCTGATCCGGGCTTGGCCGGGCCATGTTGAGCCGGGATACCCTCTTGGAAATGGCCAGAGCCCGACTGGAGGATTCAGTCGTGTTATTGAAGGCCGAACGCTTCGAGGGGGCGGTTTATCTCTGTGGTTATGCCCTGGAAATGGCGCTTAAGGCGCGTATCTGCAAAACCTTGTCATGGCAGGGTTTTCCCTCCACACCCAGTGAGTTCAACAAGTATCGGAGCTTCAAGGTGCATGATCTTGATGTTTTGCTTCATCTTTCCGGTGTTGAACAAATGATAAAGGGAAAATATAATAAACAATGGAGTGAGGTGGCCTCCTGGACACCGGAATCCCGATATGCCCCAAGCGGGAATGTGTCTGGTGAGGATGCTCAGAGGATGATTCGTTCCACGAGGAATCTTCTGGAGGTCTTATGAAACAATTGGTAGAAAAACTCACTGTCATGGAACGGGAAATTTCCGAGGAAAAAGGGAACCTGTTTCTTTTCGGTCTTTTCCTGCGCGAAAACGCACCCAACCGGTGGGATCTCCTTGTCGGAGCGGACTGGGTAGAAGCGGATAAAGATGCCGCCATGACCTACCTCGTCGACCATCTCAATGCCTGCCTGACGATGGATGAGTTGATTCTATTGTCCAAGGTGGTTCTGATCACATCGGATAATCCAGGCCTGAAGGCCATTAACGCCACCCAAGTTGAACATGGTATGATAGAAATAGCCGGAGTGGTGTTTTCCGGGCTTGAAATCAAACAGGCCTACATCATCACTGCCAAGCGTCCCGGAGGCCACTCCAAGGCGGCGTGATGGGCCTGTTTTTTCTCCTGTCTTTGTACTCTACCCCATCCTCCTGGATCTCTCTGTTTCGATCCACCGGTAACACCCCATGAGCAAACGGGTTCTCCTGATCGCTTTCCACTTTCCCCCGGTGCGGGGAGCGAGTGGTATGCAGCGGACCCTCAAGTTCAGCAAACACCTGCCCGATTTTGGCTGGGAGCCTCTGGTTTTGACAGCCAATCCCAGAGCCTACCTGCAAACCGGGACGGAGCAGTTGGGGGAAATTGCCCCAGAGACCATCGTCAAGCGCGCTTTTGCCCTGGATTCCGCACGGCACCTCTCCATCCTGGGAAAATATCCCCGGTTTCTCGCCTGGCCTGATCGCTGGTCCAGCTGGTGGCTGGGGGGGGTGATTTCGGGGTTGGGGATGATTCGGCGCTTTCGACCCCAGGTGATCTGGTCCTCCCACCCCATCGCCACAGCCCACCTGATCGGCCACACCCTCCACCGCTTGAGTGGTATCCCCTGGATGGCGGATTTTCGGGATCCCATGCACTCCCCGGCCTATCCCGAGGATCCCACCGTACGCCGAGCCTACCAATGGATCGAGGAAAAAGCGGTTCGCAACAGCACCCGAAGTGTGGTGGTAACTCCCGGTATGGGGCGGCTTTTTCGCACGCGTTATCCCGAGCTGGATCCTGGGCGATTTACGGTGATTCCCAACGGCTATGAGGAGAGCGATTTTCCCCCCGGATTGGATGCGGAGATTCCAGAAAAAAAACCCACCGACCCCCTGGTTCTCCTCCACAGCGGCCACCTCTATCCCAACCACGTCCATCGGGATCCCGGCCCCTTTTTGGCAGCGCTGTTGATTCTGCAAAAACAGGGAATCATCGGGTCAAAAACCAGCCCCGACGGTACCACCCAGGGACTGCGGGTGATCTTGCGGGGCTCGGGTCATGAAGGAATGCTCCAGGCGCTGGTGGAGAAGATGGGCATCGACGATATGGTCAGGATAGAACCCCTCATCCCCTATCGGGAGGCGCTGGCAGAAATGCTTCGGGTGGATGGCCTGCTCCTCTTCCAGGGGCCAGATCTCAGCACCCAGATTCCTGCCAAGCTATTTGAATATTTCCGGGTACAACGTCCCATCCTCGCCTTGACCGGGCCGGGGGGGGATACGTCAGACTTGATGGCCCGGGCGGGTCTCGAACCTTTGGCGGAAATGGGGGATCGGAAAGGGATTGTGCGGGGGTTGCCGGTGGCTCTCGATGCAATTCGGCAAGGGGGTTATCCCATTATCTCCCGGGAGGAAGCCCAACGCCATTCACGTCATGCGCGTTGCCGGGAGCTGGCTAAAACGTTGGATGAAATGATTTCCTGATCGATTGGCCTGATCGATTGGTCTGATCGATTGGCCAGGCTATCCCGAAATCACCTCCCCAAGCCATTTTTCCAGCGTATCCACCCGGTTGTCCCAACTGTTGGCCAGCGCCACCTGAATCCGTGATGCCGGGGTGCCCACTCCGCCACTGGTGAGGGCGTGCTCAATCGCCTGGCTCCACTGGGCCGGGGTGTTGGCGATGGCGGTGACGTGGGAAAAGAGATTTTGCACTGATGTTTGGGGGGCGGCGACCAGAGGCTTGCCGGTAGCGAGACATTCATGGAGCTTCACCGGATAGCCGTGCACTACCCAATCGGCGGGCTCGCCAGCGGCGGTGTCGGCAATGCGATAGCAGATGGTGTTGAGATCCATGTGGTGAAGATAGGGGGGGATTTCGGTGCGGTGCTTGATGCCCAAACTGTGGACATTGGGGAGGCGTAGACAGGACTCCCAAAGGGCGCGGGCTTGGCGGTCCCGCTCTCGGCTTTCCGAAAACATCACCGGGCCGATAAAAATCCAGTGCCACGCCGGGTGAGTGGTGGCCACATGGTGGACCATCTTCAGGTCGATCTTGGCGTTGACCGTGCCCACATAGCCGATGCGGGGGTGGGGGATTTTGGCGAGATCCTCCGGGCAGGGAGAATCCGACGCAGCCACCACCGATTGGCCGTCGGCACCATTATAGAGGGGGCGGGCTTTTTGGGGGCCGATGCCGGGCAGCCCCTGGGCCATGCCATCCGACGAGGTGGTGATCAGATCCGCCCGCGCCACCAAGCCAGCTTCCATGGCGGCCAGCTGTGGGGTCCAGTGGTCCATGGCCGAAAACAGATCGTAGACGTGATAGACCACAAAGCGGGGGTTGAGCGCCTCGACATAGGGATAAAAGAGGGGGTGGAAGAGAATCAGCCCCACCTCTCCTCGAAATGAGCCGGATATTTTTTTGTTGAGCCAGCGGCCATGATGCCCCACCGTCAAGCCATCCCAGCGGGGGGAGCCGGGTCGGCGGAGCAGGAGCCGCCCGGGTTGATCGAGCAGCACTCCGTCCGAGGCTTGGGGGCTGTTCAGCCAGGGGGAGAGCCACGGCGCTCCTTGCCAGACAGGCTTTTGGAGATCCCAAATGGAGAGCGCCCCAGGGCTATAAATCACCGGCCAGCCTCTCTGGGCCAAGCGGGAGAGCAGCTGTTGGCGGCTCAGCCAGCGGTCGTGCCAGCCGTGGGGGGCGAGAGCGATGAGAGGGATTTTGGGAAGAGGCATGGCCCTTGGAAGATCGATAATTTAAAAATTTTTTAAAGTGTAGGCAGCCTAACCTATTCTGGCCATCCTTGGGAACGATATGATACACACAGCATGTGTTGATTGATGAGATGTTTGATCCGTTTGAACGCTGGGATTTTTGGGGAATATGCATGAGAGAGGGCAGAACCAACTGGTGAAGGCCAATAGACCCATTCGGTTTTCCCGGGAGAGAACCCCCATCCTCCTGGTGGTGGTGGATACCGAGGAGGAGTTTGACTGGAACCAGCCCTTTTCCCGGGAGGCGGTTGGAGTCAGGGCGATGGATTCGGCCCACCTGGGGCAGGAGCTGTTCGACTCCTTTGATATTCAACCCACCTGGGTGGTGGACTATCCGGTGGCGAGCCAGGAGTCCGGGTTTGCCCCTCTGAAGGATTTTGCCCATTGTGGGCGTGCTGTCATCGGTGCCCACACCCACCCCTGGGTCACTCCCCCCTTTGAGGAATCCCTCTCTAGCCAAAATGCCTATCCCGGCAATCTGCCCCGCCATCTGGAAGAGCAAAAGCTGCACCATGTCTCCCGTGCGATTCAATCCTGGCTGGGGCAGGCTCCCCTGATCCACAAGGCGGGGCGTTATGGCGTGGGTGTCAATACCACCGGGATTTTGCTGGAGCAGGGTTTCCAGGTGGATTTGAGCCCTGCACCCCCCTTTGATTTTTCTTCGGATGGGGGGCCTGATTTTTCCCATGGGAGCAATCATCCCCACTGGTTGAATCCTGAAAAATCCCTCCTCTGCCTCCCCACCTCCGGGGGGTATGCCGGGCTTTTGCGTTCCCAGGGGAGATGGCTTTATCCCATGAGTCGTGGGCCGGGCCTGCAGCGACTGCGGGTTCCGGGTATATTATCCCGTTTGGGGCTTCTTGAGAGGTTGCGGCTTTCGCCGGAAGGGTACACCCTTGAAGAGATGAAGCGCATCACCCGGGTGCTTCTGGAGGCTGGGGTGGGAGTGGTTTCCCTGACCTTTCACTCCCCCTCTTTGCAACCGGGCCACACCCCTTATGTGGCGGGTGAAAACGACCTGGAACAATTTTTGGAAAGGCTGCGGCGCTACTGTGATTTTTTTCTGGGTGAGCTGGGGGGCAAAGCCATGACCCCCCTTGATGTGGCAGCCATGATTCGGGCCCAGGGTGATGGCGTTCATCAGGGTGGATTGATGCGGGGAGAGCAGTCATGACGGAAGATGAACAGAGCTGCCTGAAGGTGATCGTGGTGGTGCCTGCCTTTAACGAAGGGGAGATCATCGGTGAGACCATCGCCTCGTTGCGGCAACTGAGCGAGGAGTTTGCCGAGGAGGGGTATCGGTTTGCGGTGTATGTGGTGGATGACGGCTCTACGGATAACACCCGGGAGCAGGCTGAAGCCGCTGGGGCTGATCGGGTCGTCAGACACCGCCACAACATGGGGCTGGGGGCGGCTGTACGCAGCGGTTTGCAGGCAGCCCGCAAGGACAAAGCCGACATTGTGATCAAGTTTGACGCTGATTTTCAGCACGACCCCAAGGATATTCCGGTGTTGGTCCGCACGCTGGTGGAAGATGAGCTGGATGTGGTCTATGGCGCCCGCTTTGATCGGATCGAATATCGCATGCCCCCGGTGCGGCGTCTGGGTAATTTGGTTTTCACCACCCTCATGCGTTGGCTGACCGGTTGGCCCCTGCGGGATAGCCAGCCGGGCATTTTTGCCATCAGCCGCAACTATCTGGAAGTGTTCTATCTTCCCGGGGATTACAACTATACCCAGCAAATCTTGATGGACTCCTACCGCAAGGGAATGCGCTTTGCCCACGTGCCGGTCACCTTCCGGCAGCGCTCCACCGGTCGGTCTTTTGTCTCCCTGCGCTATCCCTTCAAGGTGCTGCCGCAAATTTTCATGGTGCTGGTGGCGGTGCGTCCCATGAAGGTGTTCGCGCCCATCGGCATGACCTTTTTGCTGACGGGAGCGGGGCTGCTTTTTTGGGAGCTTGGTCAGTGGTTTATGGGGGATTATCCCAAGCCGGTGCAGCATGTCAATCTGGTGATGGGATTGATTCTTTTTGGTATTCAAACCCTTTTCTTTGGGGTGCTTGCTCATTTGATTGTGGAGTTCAAGGGCAAGGAGTGAAGACGCTTCTCGGGGGTTGGGGGTGGATTCAAGGGGGCGGTGAGGGGTTTGGTGGGGTAAAGGAATGCCGGGAAGATGACTGATACGGGCCGAAAGGGGAAAATCCTCATCGTCATCCATAGCCTGGCACCCGGTGGGGCGGAGCGGGTGGCAGCGATGCTCTCCCTGGGGTTTGAAGCCCGGGGGTATGAGGTGGTTTTTGCCCTGTCGGAAAATATTTTTCATTTTCCCCATGGCGGGCGTGTGGTCGATCTCAAGACCCCGTCTTCTCCCAACTGGTTGATTCGTCTGCCCCGGCAGATCTTACGGGTGATACGGCTCAAAACAGCCATCAGCCGGGAGCAGCCCGATGCGGTATTGAGTTTTTTGCAGGGCTCCAACCTGGCCAATGCCATCGCCAGCGGTCGCCAGGCGGTTCTTTCCATTCGCAATGTGATGAGCCAGGAGCGCCCTTCGTTGCAGTGGATTGGGAGTGTGCTTTTTAAGCGCGCCCGTCGGATCATCACCCCTACCCGGGGGGTGCGGGCGGATTTGATCAACACCTTTGGCTTCCAACCGGAGCCTATCGTTCACATTCCCAATCCCGTGGATCGATCCTGGATCAAACAACGCGCTCAAGAAAAACTTCCAGAAAAATGGCAGGCTTTTTTTCAAAACCGGGTTTTTATCAATGTGGGTCGCTTGACTCCCCAAAAAGGTCAGGCCGGGCTCATTCGGGCCTTTGCCAAGCTTCACGAGAGTCAACCTGACACCAGGCTCTTTATCATGAGCGAGGGGGAGTTGCGGGGGGAGCTGGAAGCGTTGGTCCGCTCTCTGGGATTGGCCGATGTGGTGGCTTTGCCGGGATATCAGGACAATCCCCATCGCTTTATGGCCAGAGCCCAGGGATTTATCCTCTCAAGCCTCTATGAGGGGTTGCCCAACGTGGTGCTGGAGGCGTTGGCTTGTGGGCTGCCGGTGGTTGCCTTTGATTGTCATGGTGGGGGGGTGGGGGAGATCATGACCGCTTTTGGCAAGCACCCTCTCAAGTCCATCGAAGGCTCCAGGCTACAGAGGAGCCCCGGGGGATTTTTTGCGCCGTTGCCTGGGGAGATCAGCCCCGGGGAAATTGATGCCGGGGGGGAGGAGATGTTGGTGGAGGGGATGGGGCGGCTTTTGGCCAGTGACCGGGAGCTGTTTGATTTTGAGGCGGTGCTGACTCCTTTTGATCGGGATACCATTGTTGGGCGATATTGTCAGGTGCTGTTTGAAGGAAAAGCGGTAACGAACAAAACAGAGGAGGCCGGGTGATGCGTGATCGCAGGGAAAAAAGAGTTCTCTTGATGGAGCCCCCGTTCTGCCGCCTCTATCACGACAACTATGCGCTGATCAAATATCCCCTGGCGTTGGGCTATCTCAGTGGTGCGGTGGAAAAATGGACCGATTGGCGGGTGGAGACCTATAACGCTGATTTTAACACCGACAAATGTATCGTTGTCGCCAACAGCTTTCTCATCGGCCCGGGCTATCAAAACTATCTGCAGCAGCTTGAAAACCCCACCGCCCCGGTGTGGGATGAAATCAGGGCGACTTTAAAGGCCTTTCAGGCTGATGTGGTGGGGATTTCCGCCAAGTCCCAAAATTTTATGGCTGTGGCCCAAGTGGCGGCCATGGCCAAGGAGTTGCTGCCTGGGGTCACGGTCGTAGTCGGGGGGGCTCACCCCTCCATGGCTGGCGAGAAGGTGTTGGAGGTTGGTGAGATCGATGTGGCGGTGGTCGGGGAGGGGGAGGAGACGTTGGTGGAACTCCTCAAAGCTTTGGAAAAGGGCGCTCCCTTGGTGGATGTTCCGGGATTGATCTTTCGGGGGGAGAAAGGCATTGTCCGCACCCCGCCCAGGCCCTTTATGGCTGATCTGGATATCCTGCCCTTTCCCATGGCCAATGCCCGGAAGGTGTTGAAGGATTATGACCGCTACCCACCGGACGCCTTCAGCCGGGTTTTTGCTGCCCGAGGCTGTCCCTACTCATGTACCTTTTGTGGCTCTCGCAACATCTGGAGCCAAAAAGTACGGTTCCGATCCGCTCAAAATGTCATCGATGAAATCAAGATGCTCCAGGGAATGGGTATCCACTATATCCATTTTGATGACGACACCTTTGGGGTAAAAATTTCCTTCATCCGGGAGTTGTGTAACGGCATGATCGAGCAGTGTCCGGATTTGACCTGGAGCTGTGAGATTGTGGTGGGGCTGATCCGGGAAGAGGTGGTTGATCTGATGGCGCGTTCCGGCTGCAAGATGGTGATGCTGGGGATCGAATCCGGCAACGACGGGATGCTGAAAAAAATTCGCAAAAATATCACCATGGATGAGGCCCACCAAGCGGTGGATCTTCTGAAATCCCGGAATATCGAGGTGCAGACCTTTTTTATGGTGGGTTTTCCGGACGAGACCGAGGAGACGTTGCAGGATACCCAGGTGGCGATGAAAAATATTCGTTCCGACAAAATTGCCTTTTCCATTTTTACCCCCTATCCCGGCACCGAACTTTTTCAGGTGTGTCATGAGCGGGGGCTGGTGGAGGATGATTTTAACGTTTCCCTCTACAACCACCAAAGCCCGGAAAACCACTTCACCCCCCACATTCCCAAAGCGCGGTTTCAGCAGCTGGTGGCTGAAACCGTCCGCATCGTTGACCGCAAAAACACCCTCAAGCAGTTCCGCCGTGTGCTGAAACTCCTCAAAGAGCAAGGTGTTGCCTATACCGCTTCCCAAATATTTCGGTTTGTCTGGGGGCGGCTCAAAGCCCGTTGAATGATCGGGTTTTGCTGAGGTGTTTTTTTTGGCCTGTTGGCAGCTTTCCTCAAGGTTGACCTCTTAATATATAATTTGATAGAAGTATTATGACCAAACATGGTTTGGGTCATCTATCACGTATAAGGTGATTTTATTCTCAATGAGACTGTTTGATTAAAAGGGGGAAATAATGGCTGAGACGGGGAAAACCAAAGGGGCAGAGACGGTTAAACCGTCTGATGGGGGGAGTGGGAAAGATAAGATGGCAGAGAGTGGCAACACCAAACGGGTGGATGCCATTCTGGAAGAGATAAAAACCAACCTTAAACCGGGTCTGAGTGAGGATGTTCAATTGGGGTTGGGCCAGCTGGTGGGGACTATGCACTCCCTTAAAAAGAGCGACAATTCGGTCTTGATTGGCGCTGCGGAAGTAGCTTCAAAAGGGCTTTTGCAAGATCCACCCAACACCAAAATGGCGGATACCATTCTGGTGAGTATCCAGCAAACCATGGTCTACACCCTGGGGCCTCTCAGGAAAAGATTATCCAAATATTCCAAACCCCTCCGGGCTATTTTTGGACTGACGGCCTCTCTGTTTTTGGTCTACATCGTTTTGTTGCTTGTTAGACATGCAACGTTTACAGATGGTTATTGGACACAAGAGGGTTGGGTCTATCTGGTGGTGGGTATGTCGGGAAGCGTTGGGGCGGTTACGAGTGTTTTGGTGCGTATCCGGGAAATTGTTGCTTCTGAGGATGCTGATCCTTTAACCCCCTTTCTAACCGGATTCGTTAAACCTCTGATTGGTCTTTCCTTTGCGGTGTTCGTAGCCTTTGCCATCCAATCCCAGGTGATTCCCATCACTCCCCCGGAGCTGGTGAACTCCTCGGCTGTCACACAGCCAGCGAGTTCCTCTGATTCCATGGAGCCCGTGAATCTTCCCTCTCCCAAAAAGAGTGACCCGATCAATTTTTATATCGCCATCTCTTTTGTGGTGGGGTTTAGTGAGCGATTTGCCCGGGATCTGATCAGCAAGGTGGAAAGCACCCATACCAAGTAACCGGTTGGATGGTTTGATATCGGAATAGACCCAACCGCTGACAGCTGGTGGTGGGAGAGGGGACAAAAGGGGTCGATCACCCCATCCTCTCCCACCCCGCATCCTCTCCTGTGAGCATCTCCATAAAGGCATCGATGGTGGCTTTGCTGGTATCCCGGAAATTTTTAAACTCGACGTGGTTTTCAGGATTGTTCTGATCCAGCTCAATGCCCCAGAGGGGGAGGGGGCTGGTGGGGAGGAGGGCGTAGCGCACATCCCCCAGCACGTTCATCCGCTCCGGGTGCCAGGAGAGATAGCCGTCGGAAAAGCGATTGAAGCGGACGATATCCTGGGCGGTAGTCGAAGAGATATCGATCCCCGGGGGAGGCGTGGCAGCATCAAATTTAGCCACGGAGCCTCCCGCCTGATATTGGGGAGATTCGATATAACAGACCCGTACGGCATCGATATAAAACCGCGCTTGATGCTCGTAGACCCCCCGCCAGAGAATCAGATTACCCATGGTGGGCTTGACCACCAGGCGTTCGATGGTGTGCCCCCGCTTTTGGGCCAGATCCCGCACCACCGCCTCAGCCCGCCCCTGTTGAACCACTCCCAAAACCAAATAGGATAGCCCTAGTACCATCCCGATTTGCGCCATTCGGGGGGCGGTTTTTTTCCAGCCCAATATCAAACAGACGATCAACAGGCCGGTAAAAAGAGGGTCCACCACCGAGACGATGGACCAGGCGATGCGGGCGTCACTGAAGGGCCAGAGAAGCTGTGTTCCATAGCTGGTACAGGCATCGAGCAGGCCGCTGGTGGCATATCCCGCCAGGGCGAACCGAAAGACCGTTTTAAAATCGACAGGCTGCTTGCGAAAATAGAGCTGCCACAGCACCCATCCCACCAGCAGCCCACCCAAGGGAATGAACAGGAGGCTGTGGGTAAATTGCCGGTGAAATTCCAAAACCAGCAGGGAATCAGCGTTGGAACGAATCAGGATGTCAGCATCCGCTGGCAGTCCGGCGATAAAGCCGATGACGGTGGCTTTGCGGCTGTTTTCTTTGTTAGCCACCGCTTGGGCTGCTACCGCCCCCACGATGCCTTGGGTCAAGATATCCATTTGGTTGGTTGAGATCCCTCTGCAAAATGTGATTCCAGCCAGAAAATTCACCGGAAACTCTACCAGCAAGGCAAGCGATAATCCATTATCCTGGATCCGGTAGTTGGGCGTGTGCGGCGGCTGTAGCCTATCGGTTCGTATAGTGAATTGGAAAAAATTGTGGTGACCTGATTGGTCATGAGATTTTTTTCCAGTTTGCTTGACGGATCAAGAGGCTGCGGATCGTGTGCACGCCCAACTGCCGGATCCAGGATTATCAGCCAGAAGAAGGGGGAATCGGTGGTGCAGGAAGGAAGGCCGAATGGTAAACTCGTTTTGATGAGGGGTGAATCCCTCTGCCAAACCCCTTGGGGAGTCCGCCATGAACGACGGAATCATCCTGGAAACGGTTAAAGCACTCTTGCGGGATAAAAAAGAAATATTGCTGACGGATTTGGCCACTCACCTGATGTTGGATCCGGTGGAAACCCGGTTTTTGTTGGATCCCCTGATTCAATCAGGCCAGGTGGAGCGGATCTGGAAAGCCCCGGAGCAGGGGATATCCTGCTATTGTGAGCGGGACGAGGCGTTGCGCTGGGTGGGGGGTGGTGGGGCATATCCTGACGGTTTTGGTTGAAGTGACACCTCTGGCTACATTTGGTTTGGTTATCTCTTATAATCTTTTTTAATCTTTGACAAACGCGTCTCTCAGGCGAATAAAGATTACTCTTTTCTGGTGCAGCACAGGCCCATTACCCCTCAGACGATCGAACCTCTCCGGATATTTTCTTCACCATGACCCAGTCACACCCAGGTAACACATTTTTTGCCCAGTTGCAGCCCCATCTTGAACGTACTGGTGCGCCCTATACCCAAATCGGGGCACTGCCGGAGGGGGGGATCTCCTGGTTTATTGCGCAGTTGGCCGCTGAACGTTCGGCACCGGTGGTTCTGGTAACAGATCGCCCCTCCCGAGCGGAAGCACTCCATCGGGAGCTGATGTTTTTAACCAGCGGTGAGGCCCGTCCGCCATCGATGCTGCCTTTTCCCGCCTGGGAGGTGCTCCCCTTTGAAGGGCTCTCCCCCTTTGGTCCACTGGTGGCGGAGCGGTTGGCGACTCTCTTTCGCTTGACTCAGATGAGTGGTCTGGGGCCGGTGTTGGCCGGGGATGAATCGGGCCACACCCGGGGAATTGTGATCACCACCCCAGCCGCACTCATGCAGCGGGTGATGCCCCGGGAGGTGTTGGCTCATCACGGCTTTGCCATCCGGGTGGGAGATCAACTGGACCTGCCCCAATTTCGGAAATTTCTCGCGGTCTCCGGCTATCACCCGGCGACCCAGGTGGCGGAGCCGGGAGAGTTTGCGGTGAGAGGGGGGATTGTCGATTTTTTTCCACCCGGTGGCGAGGAGCCGGTGCGCATTGAGCTGTTTGGCGACGAAGTGGAAACTCTGCGCCATTTCGACCCCATGACCCAGCGCTCCACCGATGCCATTCCCCGGATTCAAGCCCTGCCCATGTGCGAGGTAATCCTGAACGAGGAGACCATCCGCACCTTTCGTAAAAATTTTCGCGCCGCCTTCGGGGGCAATGCCGCAGAAGATCCTATCTATAAATCCATCTCCCAGGGGGAGAGCTTTCAGGGGATGGAGCATTTTCTCTCTCTCTTTCACGATGGGCTGGAGACTGTTTTTGACTATCTGCCGGAAGGATCCCTGTTTTTATTGGAAGCCAACGCCCTGGAAGCCGGGGTACGCCATGGGGGGGAGATCGCCGAGCGGGCAGGCCACGTGGGGGAAAACGAAACCGGCAACCGTCACTTGCCCCCAGATGCCCTCTATCTCTCTGGAGATGAGTTGAGCGCGTGTTTGAATCGCTTTTCGGTATTGTTGCAAGGTCCGGAAAAGGAGGTGGGGGATCTGGCTGCCGGATTCCTGCCCTTGCCGACATTTCGGGAAGCCGCCACCGATGAACAGAGCGAGGTGGTCGCCCGTGGGGTGCGCTATCTGGATGGCTTGAGAAATGCCGGGGTGAGGATTGGGGTCGCTGCACGCACTGTGGGGCAGCGGGAGCTTTTGCGGGATCTGCTGAAGGACCATAAAACCCACGCCGACGACACCCCCTCCTGGAAAGAGATCGCCCAGGCTTCCCCCGGCACCCTGGGGCTGGCGGTGGGGGATCTTGCCGGGGGATTTTATCACCCGGGCCAAAAGATTGCGTTGATTCCGGAAGGGGCCTTTCTCGGCAACCGGGTGCGCTCACGGGAGATGGACCGCCGGCAGTTGGATCAGCTGATTGCCTCCTTTGCAGATCTCAAGGAGGGCAACCTGGTGGTTCATGCCGATCATGGCGTCGGTCGCTATGGGGGGCTCCACACCCTGGATGTGGGGGCGCTGAAGAATGACTTTTTGCTGGTGAGCTATGCCGGGGAGGATAAGCTCTACGTGCCGGTGGAAACCCTGGACCGGGTGAGTAAATATACCGGTGGGGAAGGGGCGGTGCTGGATAAGCTGGGGGGCCCCCGGTGGAAGCGGACCAAACAGAAAGCCCGGAAAAAAATTCTCGAAATGGCCGATGAGCTGGTACGGCTGCAAGCAGAACGGGAGGCGCGCAAGGGGTTCGCCTTTGCCGGTCCAGATCCCCTCTATCAGGAGTTTGCTGCGGCATTTCCCTTTGAGGAGACCCCCGACCAGTCCCAGGCGATCCAGACCGTGCTGGAAGATATGGCCTCCCCCCGGCCCATGGATCGGCTGGTGTGCGGGGATGTAGGCTTCGGCAAAACCGAGGTGGCGCTGCGGGCGGCCTTCCGAGCGGTGATGGATGGTAAGCAGGTGGCGATTTTGGCCCCCACCACCATTCTGGCCCAGCAACATTATGAAACCTTTGCCCGCCGCTTGGTCAACTATCCGGTCCGGGTAGCCTCTCTCTCCCGTTTTCGTTCCACGGTAGAGCTGCGAAAATCGATCACGGCACTGGCCCAAGGTCAGGTGGATGTGGTGATCGGTACTCATCGCTTGCTGCAAAAGGATGTGATTTTTAAAGATTTGGGGCTGCTGATCGTCGATGAGGAGCAGCGCTTTGGGGTGACCCATAAGGAAAAAATCAAAACCCTGCGTTCGACGGTGGACATTCTCACCCTCACCGCCACCCCCATTCCCCGCACCATGCACATGGCCATGGCCGGAGTACGGGATATCTCCATCATCGCCACCCCCCCTGTGGATCGATTGGCGATTCGCACCATGGTGACCCACTATCGGCCAGAGCGGGTGCGGGAGGCGATTCTCAGGGAGGTCTATCGGGGGGGGCAGGTGTTTTATCTCTATAACCAAGTGCGGGATATCGACGCCTTCGCCTCCAAGTTGGCCAAGCTCGTTCCCGAAGCCAAGGTGGGGGTGGCCCACGGCCAGATGCGGGAAAACCGCCTGGAGCGGGTGATGCTTTCGTTCTATCGCCAGGAGTTTAACGTCCTGGTATGCTCCACCATCATCGAAAACGGCGTGGATATCCCTTCCGCCAACACCATCCTGATTCACCGGGCGGATAAGTTTGGCTTGGCTCAGCTCCATCAGCTACGGGGCAGGGTCGGGCGCTCCGGGCGTCGGGCTTATGCCTATCTGCTGATTCCCCATCGGGAGCGGCTCAGCCGGGATGCCGCCAGGCGTTTGGAGGCCATCGAAACCCTGGGGGATCTGGGGGCGGGATTTTTGCTGGCCACCCACGATCTGGAAATTCGCGGGGCGGGAAATATTTTGGGCGATGAGCAGTCCGGGCAGATCAAGGAGGTGGGGTTTGAGCTCTATAACCAGATGCTCAATCAAGCCATCCGGGCGCTGAAGGGAGAGATTTCCCAAAAAGAGTCAGATCAGGAGATCCCAGAGGAAGAGGAGATTGTACCAACGATCAATCTTTCCCTCTCGACCTTTATCCCCGAGGATTATGTCCCCGATGTTCACCAGCGCCTTTCCCTCTACAAGCGGATGGCGGGATTGAAGGGGTTGGAGGAGATCCGGCAGATGGGGGCGGAGTTGGTGGATCGCTTTTCCAAGCCCCCCCAATCGGTGACCAATCTATTGATGGTCATGCGCTTCAAGTTTTTCTGCCGGGAACTCAAAATCACCAAGCTCGAAGCGGGGCCAAAAGGGGGCGCGATCCAGTTCCACCCGGAGCCCAACATCGACCCCGGGGTGCTCTTTCAGTTGATTCAAAAAGGGGCGGGCAAACACCGCTTCAACCAGGAAACCCGCACCCTGGGACTGCGAGAGCGGGATTGGGGTGAGCCGGAAAAGCGTCTGGCCGAGCTGGAAGCGGTGATCAAGGAGCTGAAAGGGAAGAAATAACCGGGCAGGTGATGCTGTTTTCAGCATGAGGCTGTTTACGACAAACATGCAAACAGCCTCATGCCCAGCTGGTTTCAGTCCAAATTCAAGGGGTGATTCTGGTTGCAGTGCCGGTGCCATCCGCCCCTTCAACACTGAGTGTTGCCGTGTCGCCGGAAACGGTCAACGTGGCTGCACCGGTCAGATGGGAAAGCCCCCACTCACCGTTGGTGTCTGTCAGTATATTGGGTGAAAGAAGGCCTGACGTTTCATTCCAGGTATAGGTGCCTACCTCCATGCCATCCTGACCGCTGGGATCATCCACAGAGTCGCCATCTTGGACGTGGATTACGTTGGTCTCATCCAAAAACAGCAGGAAAGTGGCGTTGTCGGCTTCTCCGGCAGTGCCCATCAGCCAGCCTCCCACCAGCGTGTTTGAATCATCCGTGATACGAGAGCCCGAGCTTGTGCCGTCGGCGCCTGCCACACTCAGGGTCAATGTATCCCCTGAAACAGAAATCGAAGCCGTACCCGTCAGATGAGAAAGCCCCCACTCGCCGTTGGTGTCGGTGATCACATTGACTGTGAGAACACCGCTGGATTCCTCCCAGCCATAGGTTCCCACTTCCATGCCATCCTGGCCGCTGGGATCATCAATTGAGTCGCCATCCTGGACCAGCATAAAGTGGGAATCATCCATGAATGTCAGAACAGTCACGCCATCTGCGACCCCTGGGGTACCCAATGTCCAACTACCCACCAGAGAGGCTTCAGAGCCGTCAGAGATGTTGTCATCCGTATCATCCGACGCCCCCAACTCAAAGGTTTGCACCAGAAAGACCGCCATCTCCGCCCGGTTGATGGTCAGGCTCGGACAGAAATAACCCTCTCCTTCACACTCTCGGCCAGGCTCGATGGTGCCATCAAGATATCCATCGTTTGCCAGTGTTTCGATGTAGGCCCCGGCCCAGTAGTCGGAGGAGATGTCGCCATAGACCGTGCCGGTAGCGGCGGAGGGAACATAGTCGGTACCATATTTGGCTCTCACCAAAAAGATGGCCATCTCTGCCCGGGTGATCTCCCGGCTGGGGCAATAGTTGCTGGCGTCACAGCCGCTGGTGATGCCCAGATCGGCAAACTTTTCGACATAGCTGCCAGCCCAATAGCTGCTGGAAACATCCTCAAAGACTGTTCCGGTGCCGGTGGGTGGGGCATAGTCCGATCCATACATCGCCCGCAGCAGAAAGATAGCCATCTCCGAGCGTTGCAGGGTGTTGTCCGGGCAATAGTTTTCCGAGTCACAGCCACTGGTGATCGAGGTGCTGGCCAAGGTGCCGATATCGTCGTAGGCCCAGTGGTCGCTGGTTACATCTGTAAAGGCTGACCCTTGGCCGGGAAGCATCACCAGAAAGGTGGTCATGATCAGGATGAAACGAAGGGAAAGAGTGGGTGGAGAAATGCCAGAAAGCCTATTTTGATTCATGTGTTTTACCTTGCACTTGAATTGTTTTTATTGGGAGTTTTTTTGTTTATGACGCTTTGTATTCCCATTCTTGGCAAGGTGTCAAGTAGTAAAAAAAATGATACTGGCATTGCGTTCAAGTCATTGCCATCGGATTAAACGTGAATGATATCTCGTTGGATTGTATTTATTTTATTGCCGATTGCAGGTTATTCCAGCAGTGATTTCAGTCTATAAAAAAAACGCCTGGGACCGTGATAGGGCCGGTCCCGGGCGTTGGCATTACCGATCATGGTGGAAAAATGGTTTTCCTTTCTTCATTTTAGTCCTGTCCAAAGAATCAAAGTTCCGGCCCTGGAAAGAAAGGGTCAAATTGGCCTGATAATCATCACGCCAGGAGATACAATGAACCGCCAATGGGTCTGGCATCGAAGGATCGGTGTGTGGGAAAATTTAGGCTTCTATCTTGCAAGAAAAAACAGTCGGCGTTATCCCCCGGAGAGCGCATCCAACCATCCACTATCTTTTCCTGGATCACAGGCCATGATTTTCGATTTTCGACAGTTGACCGCTAAGCTTGTCCTTTTGATGGGGGGCGTCGCCTGTTTCACTTGGGCCTCCCCCGCTTATGCCTATGTGGGGCCGGGAGCCGGGCTCGGGATGGTGGGGAGCCTGGTTGCGGTGGTGGTGGCAGTTGTGCTCGGGGTAGTGGGATTTGTCCTCTATCCGATCCGGCTCATCATGAAAAAAAGAAAGCAGGCCTCCGAAAATCAGGCCAAGGAAGCCTCGGCGGTGGATCCGGAATCTGATCAAAAAGAGTAAACGCCCAAAACACACCTGATCTTGAGCGGGTCATAACGATCTCTTGACTCCCCAGCCGGTTGGCTGACAGCGACCTTTTTCGACCTCATCCCATGATGCCACTCTACATCATCACCATCCTGACAGGGCTGCTCCTGGGCTGGCTGTTCATGGTCATCTGGCGAAAAGTGCTGCCAACTGGTATGAGCCGGGCTTTTTGGAGCTATCTGGCCACCGCCTCCCGGGAGCTTTTGACCCAGGTGGATGCCGATGAGTTTCCGCGCCTCTATTGGAACCTGGTGGTGCGAACCTTTCGCTATTCTGGGCGCAATATGCTGGCGGTGGGGTTGGGGGTGATGCCAACCCTTTGGGTGCTCTTTTTCGCCATGCCAACCGCTCTGGAGCGCTACCATGCCCAGGCCCCCTGGTTGGAACTCTATCCTTCCGGTTCGGCCCGGCTGCTGGTGGATGGCGCGGTTATTTCCCCTGGGGAATCCGGAGAGGGTGCCCGCTATCGCCTTGATGAAAACCAGGTCCGGGGCGTTCTCCAATTGGATAAAATATCCCTCAACCTCGACCCTCTGGCCCAGCGATACGCTCTTTGCCGCACCACCCTGGATTGCCTGCTTTTCATGGGGCTCGATTTTTCGGTGAGGGATCTCTCCCCATCGGTTCTTCCTGAAGAAAGCCTCTCCTATGTCGTGGTGCGCCCCTCCCATGGGGATGACAATCTGTTGTGGCCTTTTTTGAGTGACCTGGAATTTCTGTTTTTCCTGAGCCTCATTTTGGCCACCATGGGGAGCTATTTTTTCCAACGGAAAAGTGCGTGAAGCTGACCCCCTTCGATTATGGTTTGGCCCGCTTCAGCCACACCCTGGCAGCCCCCTTGCGCAACATGGGGGAAGCTGAATCACTCTTCCTGGAAAAAAAGCTGGCTGACCTCACCATCGATCGACCGATCTTCATCACCGGTCTGGCCCGCTCTGGCACCACCATTTTATTGTCGATTTTAAGTTCGATCCCGGGTGTGGCGACCCATCGCTACCGGGATTTTCCCTTTTTGATGACCCCCTATTTTTGGAACCGGCTGCAGAATTTATTCAGCCGTGAAGAACAGCCGGTAGAGCGGCCCCATCAGGATCGGATCCGCATCACCCGGGAGAGTCCGGATGCCTTTGAAGAGCCCCTCTGGCACCATTTTTTTCCCCATCTCCACGATCCAGGAAAAAACCATCTCCTGGATGCCAGCCAGGAGAGCCCGGAGTTTGAGCGGTTTTTTGTCGATCACCTCAAAAAAATAGTCCTGATTCGAGGTGGGCAACGCTACCTCTCCAAGGGAAACTATAACCTGACCCGAATCGCCTATCTGGCCAAGCTCTTTCCTGATGCCCGGTTTTTGGTGCCTGTCAGGGATCCCGTGAGCCATGTCCACTCCCTGGTGCGCCAGCATTGCTTGTTTGAGGGGTATGCCCAGAGTGACCCCCGGGTGCCCCACTATCTGGAAGCGGCGGGTCATTTTGAGTTTGGCCCCCAGCGGGTTCCCATCCATCTTTCCCGGAGTCGAACGAATGATATCTTGGGGGCTTGGCAGGGTGGAGATGACTATCGGGGCTACGCTATGCTGTGGGCGGATCTCTACGGCTATCTGGATGATCTCATGGCCCGGGAGGAGAGCTTGGCCCATCAAATTCGATTGGTTCGGTTTGAACAGCTTTGCCAGGATCCCGGGGGTGAGATGCAGAAAAATTTGGCTTTTGCCGAGTTGGAAGGCAAGGGGGCGGCGTACGCCAAAAGTGTCGCTGCCATCAGTCCACCCCCTCCAGGGACCCTTTCCGCCGTCACTGATCGGGAGAGAGAAATGATTTGGCAGGAGACAGGGGTGGTGGCGGCCAAACTGGGCTATCATCCGCTATAATGGACCGTTAGCCCCTGGGATCGATCTTGAGCGTTTATGCCTCTTGAGGGAAACACCCCTGAATTATCAACCATCACCATCCAGCCTGTGGCCAAGCCTACCATGATCCGTTTCCTGAAAGAAAATTACGACCGTCTGCTCTTTTTTTTCGCCCTTCTGTTTATGGCTTTTGGCTATGGGGTGGCGACGGTCACCTTTGAAATTTTTCCCTATTCGGTATTGAAAGCCGCCCGGGCGAGTTTGGAGGCGGTACAGAGCATCACCATCGATGTCAAACCGGAAATCGCGGTTCGTTTTGATCTGCCCGAGACGGAAGGCTATACCCGGCCGACGGTGAGCAGCTTTTCCAAAAAGCAGGGGCAGGAGCTGATTTTGGTGGGGGCGGTCACCTTTGGCCAGCTGCCGGAGCACTGCCCGGAATATGGCTGCATCGCCTGGCTGATGGATCGTGATGGGGAGATCAAATATACCTGGAAATACAGCCCGGAGCTGTGGGCGGATGTGACCAAAATCAGCGGCTCTTTTTTGGGGGATAATTTTTATCCCATCGCTTTCCACCTGTTTGATAACGGTGATCTGCTGGTGAGCTTCCAGGGCAAGGATTCCTGGCCCTATGGGGTGGGGATGGCCCGCTTTGATAAACATTCAAAGCTGCTCTGGAAGCAGGAAATTCTCACCCACCACTGGTTTTCAGTGGATGCTGCCGGCCGTATCCATACCCCCTCATTTGAAATTGTCGAAAGCCCTGTTGCCATCGGTAAAACCTCTACCGATATTGAGTGCGAACAGGTGCGCTTTTCCATCTCCACCATCAAAATTTTGGGGCCTGACGGGGAGATCGAAGAGGAGATTCCCATACTCGATGCCTTTGCTGACTCCGGTTATGAGGGGGTGCTGTTTTCCCCCGGAGAAAACCTCCTGGAAGTGCATAGCTGCGACCCCTTTCATCTGAACGATGTCCGGCTTCTGCCCCCGGAAATGGCCGACAACTATCCGGGGCTTGAAGCCGGAGATCTGCTCCTCTCCCTGCGTTCCATCAATGGGGTGGCGGTCTACTCCCCCAAGCATCAAAAAATGCAGTGGGTCTCGGTAGGCACCACCATCAAGCAGCACGCCCCCCGCTTTGATGGCGAGGGAGGGATCTATATTTTCGATAATCTGGGAGGGGACAAGGAGATCGCCAAAGGGACGCGGATTGTCCGTCTGGATCTGGAAAGCCGAGTGCAAAAAACCATCTTTCCCCGCCCGGGGGTCACCCTGCCGGGCAAAGGCCGAGGCCATGCAGCCCACAGCGGCCACATTGAGCTGAGCCGGGATGGCAAGCGCCTGCTGGCAGCATATACAGGCCAGGGGGTGCTCTGGGAGATCGATATCGAGAGCGCTGAAGTGCTCTGGGAATTCATCAACACCCACCCCTTCCAGGATCGCGCTTCCAGGCTGTCGATCTATACCGCCAAATATGTCTATCCAGAGCAATTTCCCTTCAGGTAGAATTGGTGATGGAAAAGAGGGAAGGTCTTCTGATTTGGGAATAGTCGTTCAGGGGAAGTTGTCAAAACAATGCTGAAAACAGTACAGGGACCACTCTTGAGGGTTTGGCTGGTTGTCGGCTTCGGTGTGTTGAGCCTGCTCTCCGGATGTGCCTTGCCGCTTCCCTGCGGAGCCCCAGGCAATCAAGCTGGCGTCAAATGTTGGACGGGGATGATGCGGGATGATTTTTTTTCACCCTTTGAGCAGGAAACCGACAGCCAGGTGATCTTTCAGAGGGTCTGTCGGGAGATGCAGGTGGAAGCTGAAACCGCCTGCAACCAGTATGGCCTGTCAGCCCGCTTCCGGGTCTTTCCAAAGTCGATATTCCAACCATGCGATTGTTTTTTGGAACCAATGTGGTCACGCCCAGAAATTCCAAGATGCGATATTGAATTTCGATGTATCCTTCCGACTAAAGATTGAATTTATCGCCATGAATTTTTCAAATATGCTAAAACGCGGCTTGAAACACCACCAAGCAGGCCAACTGCAGCAGGCTGAAGCCATTTATCGGCAAATGTTGAGCGTTAATCCGGATCATGCAGATGCCAATCATTTTTTGGGGGTTTTGGCGAGTCAGGTGGGGCGTCATGAATTGGCAGTTCCTTTGATTCGGAAAGCGCTTCAGTTTAGACCTGCCTTTCCCCAAGCTCATTTCAATCTAGGCCAAGCCTTGAAGGAGAGCGGTAAACTGGCTGAAGCTATTGGCAGCTATGAAAAAGCCTTGAGCCTCCAGCCAAATTTCCCTGAGGCTTTCAGCAATTTGGGCTGTGTACATGAGAAAATTGGCAACTTGGATGAAGCTATTCTCTGTCATCAGAAAGCCTTGCAGCTCAGGCCAGATTATGTTGAAGGACATTGCAATCTTGGGAATACCCTGAAGGCCCAGGGGAAATTGAAAGAAGCCGTTGTCAGCTATCGGACGGCCCTGGGTTTGAAACCTGCTTTTTTCATGGCTCATAACAACCTGGGCCAGATTTTGATGGCGTTGGGGGCGCTGGAAGAGGCCGTTGGCCATTTCAAACAAGCTCTGGCGCTCAATCCCGATCTTCCGGAATCACTTGGAAATCTGGGAAACGTTCTTCAAAAACAGGGAAAATATGATGAGGCTGTAGCCCATTACCATCAAGCCATTGCCATCAGAGCTGATATTCCAGAAATATTTAACAATCTTGGCAATGCACTGTGTGAACAGGGAATGCAGGCGGCAGCTATTTCAAATTATCAAAAAGCGCTAAAACTCAAACCAAATTATCCCGAAGCATATAATAATCTGGGCAGTGCATTGCAAGCTGTAGATAAACTGGATGAGGCCATTGCCAATTATCAAAAAGCCTTGGCACTCAAACCTGACTTTTCTGACGCATTGGGTAACTTGGGGGTGGCTTTGCATCAGCAGGGGAGTTGGAAGGAGGCCTTTGACTGTTACAGGCAGGCCTATACCTTGAATCCTACACCAGGGCTTGAGGTCAGCTTGGCAACCCTGCTGCCTCCTATCCCGGCCTCTTCAGAGGAGATCACCAAGGCGCGGGATCGGTTGATTCGGAAAGTCCATGACCTTCAGGGGAAAGAGATTTCCATAAGTGATCCATACAAAGAGGTGAGGCTGCCCAATTTTTATCTCGCCTATCATGGTCTGAATGATCGGGAGATTCAAAAAGAGCTGGCAAAATTTTACCTGAAGGCCTGCCCATCACTGGCTTGGACCAGCCCCCATGTATCCAAGTGGCGGCCTCCTTTGAAAAAGATCCGGATCGGATTTGTCTCCAACCATCTCCACGGCCACACCATTGGAAAATTAAATGAGGGGGTGATCGGCCTGCTAAACAGGGATCGTTTCGAGATATGTGTTTTTCGACTACCTAGGCAGCAGGATGACATCTCCCAGCGAATCGACCAATCTGCCGACCATGTGATTTTTATTCCAAAACATTTGGAAATGGCACGCGAAATCATAGCAGAAGCCAAACCTGATATTCTTTTTTATCCGGATATCGGCATGGAGCTGTTCACCTATTTTTTGGCCTTTGCGCGTCTTGCCCCGATTCAGTGCACGACATGGGGTCATCCGGTGACGACAGGTATTCCCAATATGGATTATTTTATTTCATCCCGGGATTTGGAACCTGATCAAGCCAACGCACATTACACGGAACAGTTGGTCTTGATGAAATATCTTTCCAACTATTATCTGAGGCCGGAAATTCCCCATCATCAAGCCACCAGGAGTGACTTTGGGCTGCCAAAAGAGGGGGCGCTTTATGTTTGCCCCCAAAGCTTGTTCAAATTTCATCCAGATTATGACTTTCTTTTTGCAGAGTTGCTTCGAAAGGATTCCAATGGCTGGTTGGTTTTGATAGAGGGCAGTGTCGCTCACTGGACCCAGCTATTGAAACAGCGTTTGGTCAAAGCTATGCCTGATGTGGCGGATCGCATCCTTTTCCTGCCCAGATTGTCCTTTGAACGTTATATCCAATTGATACGCTTGGCGGACGTGATGCTGGATTTGACCAATTTTGGTGGTGGGAATACCTCTTATGAAGCTTTTGCGGTGAATACACCCATCGTGACGTGGCCTGGAGATTATCTGCGTGGCAGGATCACCCTGGCTTGTTATCGACGTATGGGTATTCTGGATCTGGTTGCCCAAGATGGACAGACCTATGTGGAGTTGGCGGTTCGCCTGACTCGGGATTCAGCCTGGCGGGAAAAGATCGTTTCCAGGATTCGCAAAAATTCTCCATTGCTTTTCAATAACATAGAAGCGGTCCGGGAGTTGGGAGTTTTTTTTGTTTCCGCAGTGGAAAATATTGGCGATACAAACGATATCTGATGTCGGTGGGTGATCCGTTGATTAACATGTCGCGGCCATTCATGGCAGCTGCTCCTCATCTGTCATATCCATTTATAATCTGATGATCTGCTTGATGTATCTTCTCAAAAAAAAGGCCCCCCTGGATGAGACGTTATTCCAAGAGGGCCAAAGGAGGTTGGGTTGCGGGATGACTCCCGGTTAATCAAGGTGAATCATTACTTGACATCTCCACCCAGCTCTCTGAGGTTTTGCAGATCCTGGATCCGCTCTTCGGGATAGCCCAGGGCCTCAAAGTCGAGGATACCATCGGCAGAGTGGCACTCTTCACACTGCCTGCCATCCTTTTCAATGCCGTGGTTGATCATCAGGGTACCCATCTGTCGCATCCAGTGGGTCTCGATGTTTTGCAGAGTACCGTCCTCTTTGATGGGATATTCGTTGGACCACTCATCCACGCCAAAGTAGTTCATGAATTCATCCATCATGTAGGCCTTGAAGGGGGCCTCGTACATCCGCTTGACGATGGGGTTCTGGATCGCCTCTTTCATCGATGCCTTGGGGTCTCCCGTCTCATAGTAGGTGGGATAGTCGAAGGGCAGAATCATCGCTCCGAAGGCCCCCTGGTTGGACATATCCTCAAACATGATGGCGTTGAAGATCTTGAAGGGATAGATCCTGGACTTGCCCTGATCCATCAAGGGGCGAATGTTGTCCTGGATCATCTGTTTGCGTTTGGCCAACATTTCCGGCGTGAGGGCCGACAGCGGATCGGTGGCCTCTTTGACATATTGATCCACATCCAGCTCCGGATAGTGCTCTTTGAGCTTCACCGCCGCCGCGCGGATTTCAGCCAAGGCTTCGGGATCGTCGATCTTCACCATCTGGTTCATCAGCGGGTCGTATCTGTCACCACCCAGGGGATTGTTGCCCAGGGCGTTGGCCAGGAAGGTGCCGTTGCCGTTGAACCAGAGAAACTTGAATCCCTTGTTCACCTCACCCGATTGGTAGACATCGACAAAGGTATAAGCCCCTTCCTCTTCGTTCCACACCGGGTGGACCCAATCCCTCAGCACCACGTTATCATCCCGCAGATGGGTGATGTGGCAGGTTTCGCACGCCAGGCGGTCGATATGGCCGTTCAGAATCGCCCGGTTTTCAGCCTTCACATGGGGGGCTGCAGTGTGGCAATTTTCGCACGCCACCTCTTGCCCGGGAATGTCGTTGGCCACCAGGTCCACTCCTTTGGTCCCCCGGGGAATCTTATGTCCGGTGGGGATGTGACAATCGGTGCAGGTGAGGCCAGCAGCTGCGTGGACATCGTTGTCGGCGGTGATGGAGTTACCCCGCTTGGAGCCCGGGTGCAGCAGACGCGGATGTTTGTAGCCCAAATTGTCCGGTGCTGAGCCTTCCGGCAGATCCTTTTCCAGATCCCCGCCCATGTTATGCTGATGGCAGCTCAAACAGGTTCGATTGTTGGGCTGACCCACGGTGAGGGCGGTTTTCAGGGTCCGATCCTGATTCCAGCGCATGCCCCCTTCATCCTCGATGACGTAGCGATAGTTCATGTCATAGTCCGGTGCATGGCAGATGAGGCAATCGACGCCATTTTTGACCTCTTTCGGGACATCTCCCATCGGCATCATTTTTTCAGTCGCCGGGTGGTAGCCGCCGCCGATGTGGCACTGACCACACCCTTCGCTGCGCAGTTCAATCTCTTCACCCCCCAGATGGTGGGGCTTGGTTTTGACCAGATCCGCCCAGCCGGTCCAGGAGAAGGAGCCGGGAACACCACAGGCGCGGTCGATCTTGCCCACCGGAATGGGGCGGGTGCCGGGAGCATTTACCTCGCGGCCATCATAGCCGTAGGTGGAAAAGCCGGAGGCGGTTTGTTGAAACTTGAAGTGAACGCTTTCGATGATATCGTCCAGGGTATTGACTGTTTTGACCTTGCCATCCGGACCGGCCACTTCCATGGTTTCATGGCATTGCAGACAGGTTTCCGGCCCCTTGTATTGACGGATTCCAGCTTTGCGGAAATAGTCAATGTGGGGATAGGGGGAGGCTGATATGAACGAACGGGTCTTCATCAGCATCTCCACCTTCACCCGCCGGGCAAAGGGGTCGGTCTCGCTATCGGTAATCTTGAGTGCCTGCTCCCGGCGATGTTGATGGGTCAGGGATTCGGCCAGGGCCTCGAACTCAGCTTCAGAAAGAACCTCACTGGAGTCATAGGTAAGGGGACGATTGACCACGCCGGTATAGCTTTCGAAGAAGAGAGGGTAACCCCAGTAGGCGAATATCACTCCCAAAAACGTGACCGTTGAGGCGGCGATAACCGTTTTCCCCCATTTGGTACGGCTGAAATTGGGCCTGTTCATCCTACTTCTCCTCGGGTTGAATGGTGGAACCAAACACCATTTTTTTAAACTCGCCGATGACCGTTTCACCGGCAGTAGCCAGATAGATGTGACCGATCAGAAAAATCATGAGAAAAAGACCGGTGATGTAGTGCAGAATCGCCAGGGGCCAAAGCCCGTCGAATCCAAGAAAGCTCTCCGGGGCATATTCCGGGAAGAAGAACAAAATACCCGTCACGATCAAGACCGGCATCGCCACGAACATCACCCCCAGATAGGTCAGCTGCTGCAAGGGGTTGAACTTGGAGCGGGCGGTTGCCGGAAACGGATGGTGGGCGTCCTGAAAGATGCCGACAGCATAAAAACGGGTCTGTTCGATCAGGCGTCCTATGAGCCCCTTCAACTCCGGAACATAATGCCGCCAGTTGCCGGAAAGAATGTTGCCCACAAACCAAGCCACATAACCCACAGCGAGCAGTATGCCGCAGCTGTTGTGGAGCAGCCGGGCGGTGTTGAAGGGAATCCAGGGAATGGCGCCGCTACCGGCAAACCGCATGGACATCCCTGAAAAGGTGAGGGCCAGGAAAAGCAGCGCATTGGTCCAGTGCCAGATGCGGATCCAAACCGGATAGAGTTGAATGTGTGTGTTCATTGTTTCCGCCTCCTGGCAGCAAGCCAGCGTCCGATACCGTGACCCATCACTCCCAGCAGGGTGAGCGCCAAGGCCGCAATTCCCGCCCCATCCAAAAAGCGGTGGCGGGTCATGCCGATGATGTAGGATTCGTTCATCACGATGCTGTTGATGAACCCCGCCTTTTGCCGTTCCTGGCTGACCCGATGCTGGTAGAGCTTGGTCAGGAGGAGGGAATCCTTGGTGTGGCAGGCGACACAATTTTTTTCCGCCCGGTCTGCCGTGAGGATCATATGGGAAGCGTCACTGCGATGGGTGGTATGGCACTCCACGCAACGGACTGATCGCCAGTGATGTTCTCTATTGGGCAGCCAGCTGTGGGCGACATCCAGATCGGCCAGGTCGGTAAAGTTGACCTGGGCTACGTGGGGTTTGTCGATCGTACCTGCACCGTGACAGGAGAGGCAGACCCTGTTGTGGTCGGCGACGATGTTGGATATCTTTTCGATCCGTTCCGCCCGTTGAAAGGCGTGGGGATCGTGACAGGAAAAGCAGTCGAAATTTTCCGGTTGGCGTTGGGCGTGCACGCTGCGATTGAACGACCGCTCGATCGCTTCGAACTGCTGGCGATCAAAGTTTTGGTTGGCGTCGTGGCACTCCAGACAGTGGAGAGATTCGAGCTTTGCTTGAGAGCCGTGGGGAATCTGCTTGAAACCGCTGCCGTGGCAGTCAAGGCACTCAAGTTGGCCGTGGTTGGAGGCAGCCATTTTTTTGGGGTCCACGGAGAGGTCCACCAGGCGACCGGTTTCCCGGTCCCGGTGGGCCAGGGTCTCCATGGCGTGACAGCGTAAACATTGATCGGATGGGTGAGGGGACTCATTGGCCCATGAAGGGCCTCCCCAGAAGAGGAGGCCCAGGACCAGAGCTGCTGTAAGCCTGGCGTTCATTGTGGATGGCGCCTTTCATCGCGCTTCTTGTATCCAGTGTCAGTCGTTTAGCCACGGTTCCACTCGCTTTGCGGGTTCATGGAGTCGTGCTCAGATCAGATGTCATGGCCCACCCGGCTGGGATCAACATAATCCCGGGCGGTCTTGCCCTCTTGATCTTGACGATCCAGGTCCGCTCCCCGGCTTACCAGCATTTTGAAGATCTCATGATGGTCGTTGCGGGCGGCAAACATCAGGGCGGTAGTGCCGTCTTCGTTGGTCTCGTTGGGATCGGCCCCGTGGTTCAGGATGGACTGTACCACATTGGTGTAGCCATTCTCAGCGGCCAGCAGGAGTGCTGTGCAGCCGCAGACGTGGCGGTAGTCCACCTTGGCACCGCTGTCGAGCAGGTTGGCGACGATATCCAGATGGCCACCTTGGGCTGCCCGCATGAGGGGGGTGTAGCCTTCGCGGTTTTGATGGTTGGGATCAGCCCCTTGCTCGAGGAGGACCGCGACCACTTCACCGAAGCCACGCTTGGCGGCATGAATCAGTGCGGTTTCGCCCTTCTTATCCATCAGGTCGGTGGCGGCACCGTTATCGATCAGTTTTTTGACCACCTCGGGATAGTTGTAGCGGGCGGCCAGCATCACCGCATCCTGGCCACTTTGGGTGGTGGCGCGGACGTTGGCGCCATTTTCGATCAGGGTGGTCACCTGATCACTCCGGCCCCACTGGGCGGCCAGCATCAGGGGGGTGAAGCCGTAGGGATCCTGGGCGTTGATATCGGCACCCGCTGCGATCAATCGATCCATCACCGCAGCTTGTCCCTCTTCTGCGGCCCACAGCAACGGTGTCCAGCCCACCCGACCCCGGGCATTGACTTGAGCGCCGGATTCCAGGAGGGCATCAACTTGTTTGATGTCGCCATTCATAGCCGCAACGGTGAGTTTTTCCCCAGTGGCTTCGGCAACGGTTTGGCTGGGGGTCATGTAAATCGCAACACCTGCGATGGTGAGCATGGTGGCGAGCACTTTGAGATGGGTGGCTTTCATGGCGTGTCCTCCTTGGTGTTGATTCCGGGGCTTGAATCTGGACCTCCCCGTTATCAGCTGTTTATAATATTCTTACCTTCTAAATAAGCATCTTCCGTGCCTATTCAACTCTTTCCCTGAATTTTTTTGAAATGCCCATTAAGCCTGGGTTGAGGAGGGCTGGAGGGGAACAAACCGGATCGGCTCTCTTGGTTTGTTTTAGCGGATGAAACAGTTTGTCCGGACAGTTTGTTTCATGGAACAATCTGTCTCACAAAAAGGTCTCTGTCAGGAGGGGGAAGGGTTTGCTCCGGGAAAGTCAGGTTGGGAGAGCCATCCAATACTGGCAGATGTTGTCTGGCGGATCACAGTACTTGATAGGATTATTGTGACATTTCAATCTGTTATCTTATAAACGAACGCCCAATCATTGGGTTTGGAATGATCTGGACCGCCCTCACAGGCGCTCTGAGGGTCTGTTCATTTTGGAGAATAACCGATGTCGAAGATGCCAACCTCAGCGGTAGGCGTAGCGTTGGAGTCCGGGGATTTTTTGCAGGATACCGCCGTAGGGGAAAAAATCGTCAACCTCCTTTTGGGACGGGTCGAGGAGGGGGTGGTGATTCTGGATACCCAATGGCGGGTCCGGGGGATGAATCTGGCTGCCCGGGAGCTTACCTTTTTGGGACCACTGGCGATGGGTCGCGTATTTGCCGGAGACCGGGAGGAGTGCCAGGAAAAACTCCGGACGGTTTTGAATCGAATCGCCCACACGGGGGTGGGGGAAGAGCTGATCGACTTGAGCTGCCGCAATAGTGGCAACGAGGCGTTGAAGATGGGCTTGGCAGCCATTCCCATCGGCGGCAGAGGCCAACCCTTCCAAGGGGTGGTACTGCTCTTTGCCGAAGGCACCCGTCTGGCTAATCTGACCGCCTCCCGACAGGCGGCTGGACGTTTTCACCGATTGATCGGCGGCAGTCCGGTGATGGGGGAGATTTATGCCCAGGTGGAAAACCTGGCCAACGTCGCTACCACCGTGCTGGTAACCGGTGAGAGCGGTACCGGTAAGGAGCTTGTGGCTGAAGCGCTGCACTTTCAGGGTCAGCGCAGCCATCGGCCACTGGTGCGGGTCAACTGTTCGGCTCTTTCGGAAACCCTGCTGGAGAGTGAGCTGTTTGGCCACGTCAAAGGGGCCTTCACCGGGGCGGTGCGGGATCGGATCGGGCGTTTCAAGCTGGCGGATGGGGGAACGCTCTTTTTGGATGAAATCGGTGAAATTTCCCTGCACATGCAGACCCGGCTTTTGCGCACCCTACAGGAGCGGGAGTTTGAGCCGGTGGGCTCCTCCAGAACAGTCAAGGTGGATGTGCGCATCGTGGCGGCCACCAATCGGGATCTGCGCAAGCGGATTAAGGAAGGGGCTTTTCGGGAGGATCTTTTTTATCGTCTGAACGTGGTGGAGGTGGCCATTCCCCCTTTGCGGCAGCGTCGGGATGATATTCCCCTGCTGATCAATCATTTCCTGCGTAAGTTTAACACCAAATATCAAAGCAACATCAGTGGGGTGGCTGATAGCGTGCTGGAAGTGTGCATGACCCACCCTTGGCCCGGAAATGTCCGGGAGTTGGAAAATGTCATTGAGCACGCCTTTGTCACCTGCCGACGGGCGGTGATCAAGATCAAGCACCTGCCCAAGGAGTTTCTCAAAGGTAAGATGCCCTGTGGGGATGCCCTGCCTCCCGTGGTGCAATCCTCCGATCCAGAGCGGGATACCATTTTGCGGGCGTTGGAAACGACCCATTGGAAAAAAAATCTGGCGGCAAAGCTATTGGGTATCAGCCGGAGTACGCTCTATCGGAAAATGGAGGTTTTCAAGATTCAGTAGGGCTTCTACCATGTGTGTTGAATATGGAGGGTTGTAGCGGGGCTGGCCTCTTGCCTCGATCAACCATGATATTGGACCGGTCACCTCTTCCGGTGTGAGGCCGAGATTTCCCACCCCATCATACCCCTTGCTCCAAACCACAAAGGCAACATTGT
>JADFZT010000057.1 GCA_015232395.1 Magnetococcales bacterium
CGAACCGTCAAATCATGGCTGAAAAAACAGGTCTGGCAGTGAAAAAACAGCCCCACACCTGCCCGGTGGATGACTTTCATCTCTCCATCCGTTTGGGGATTGCCCAACAAAATAACAGCGAATCTTTGACCAAGCTTGTAAGCCGCGCGGACAAGGCGCTCTATCTCGCCAAAACGGGAGGCCGCAACCGAGCGGTTCAAGCGAAAACCGCCTGAAATCATTGGCAGATTTTCTGTGAAGCCAGGAAAGATCCATCGCCCCACCCTTTGATGCTGGCGGGTTTCTGAACAATCAGCCTGCTCTCCCCCCATTGTGAGATTTTGCTCTTATTGAGGTGGCCCAACTCTTGGGTCTGTTGGTGCAGGGATGCAATGGATGGAATTCCAAGGGAATTTTTTTGATTTATTCTGAAGTATTCATACGAATTCTTGTTCAAACAATGAGCTTAAGGCCATCATTTGAACTTCATTCAAAACCGGAAAATCTGCCACAGAGAACACAGGGATCATAGAGGAAAAGCATGAAAAACAGCTGAATATTCCGACCACTACCGGGCATGAATTTGGCCTGGCAGTGGTTTTCTCTGCGCTCTCTGTGTCCTCCTGTGGCTAAACGTTTTTTTGTTCGACTCACCTGTTGAACCGGTATTGGTCTCAGCAGCCTGCATAGAATGCGATCAGCAACAACCGCATCGTTCGAAAACTTGCATAGATATTTGAACCAGAGCCTCAATCCTTTGGGTTCGCTGTGAACCCGATGAGGTGGTTTATGGGGGGAATCTCTTGGCTGATGCGGCGTGAGCCTTGAGTGATGCTACACGCATTACCGCAAATTTTACGATGACGAATCAGGCCGTTGAATAATTCACATCGTCAACCAATTCATCCGCTGAGAACACTTTATCCGTATCCAAAAGAATAATGAACCGTTCTTCCTGCTTACCCATGCCACGGATAAACTCGGTCCTCAGTTTGGTGCCAACTTTGGGTGGCGGTTCTACCTGGTCCGGTTCCAGGGTCATCACCTCTTTGACGGAATCAGCCATGGCACCGATCACCATTTCGCCTTCTTTCGTTGCGACCTCAACGATGATGATGCAGGTATTGACCGTCCGTTCAGCAGCGGGCATATCGAATTTCGATCGCATATCCGTGACCGGGACCGCATGGCCCCGCAGGTTGATGACGCCACACATATAGTCAGGCATCTGTGGCATCTTGGTCATGGGGGTATACTCCAACACCTCCTTGACCTGGGATATATCCACGCCGAACACCTCTTCGGCCAGTTTAAAGGTAAGAAACTGAGACGTTTCCGTGATAGCCGCGTTGCCCATGATTTTCACTCCTTCACCCGGGTTGGAGCCGAAATCCAGAAATATTCTGCGATATGGATCTCGGCTCCGGTTAAAGGCGTCGGCCTAATCTGGCTTTAAAACACTTCTGGAGCCCTAGAAGCTTTCAAATTCATCGTCCCCCCCCATATTAATGGCAGCGCCACCAGCTGCTGCGGGAGCGGGCAGAGCCGCTGCTGGCCTGGCCGCTGGGATGGAACGGCTGGCAGCGGGTTTTCTAGGGGTTGGAGAAACAGCTCGCCGGGCACCGCTGTTATCCACTTTGAAAAAAGAGATGCTCTGGGACATCTGGTCGGCCTGGGCGTTGAGCTCTTCAGAGGTGGCGGCCATCTCTTCAGAAGCGCCGGCATTTTGCTGAATCACCCCATCCAACTGCTGAATGGACTGATTGATCTGGTCGGCCCCCTGGTTTTGTTCCTGACTGGCTGCGGCGATCTCCTGAACCAGTTCCGCCGTCTTCTGGATGTCTGGAACCAACGTATTAATGATGTTCCCGGCCTTCTCCGCCACCTGGACGCTGGAAGCGGAAAGTTGACTGATTTCCCCTGCTGCGGCCTGGCTGCGTTCAGCCAGTTTTCTAACCTCGGCTGCCACCACGGCAAAGCCCTTGCCATGCTCTCCGGCCCGAGCGGCTTCAATCGCGGCATTGAGCGCCAACAGATTGGTCTGGCGTGCGATCTCTTCGATGATGGAAATTTTGTCGGCAATCTCCTTCATGGCCACCACCGCCTCCGAGACCGACTGTCCCCCCTCTTCGGCATCTTTGGCCGCCTTCTGGGAAATCTGCTGGGTCTGTTGGGCGTTGTCGGTATTTTGCTGAATGTTCGACGCCATCTCTTCCATGGCCGAGGAGGTCTCTTCGACGCTGGCCGCCGCCTGGGTTGCGCCATCTGATAGACTGGAAGCCGATGAGGAGATCTCCTGGCTACCGGAAGTCACATTTTCTGCCGCCACGGTAATTTCGCCGACGATGGTTTTTAATTTTTCCACCATCTGCCGGGTAGCTACCGTCAGGCTGTCGGTATCCCCTGGCTGCACGTCGATATTCACCCGCAGATCCCCGTTGGAAAGCGTGGTGAGAATATCCGCCAGGGCACCCGGTTCCCCACCCAGGGGCTTGGTCACCATGCGGGTAATCCACCACGCCAGGAAAATCGCGATGAAGAAACTGATGGATGATACCCACACCACGATGGTCACCGTCTCTTCGTTATGCTGCTGAACCACCGGTCCGAGGGCGTCTTGATCCTTTTTCACGGAGAGTTTGACATCTTCCACCGCCTTGGCGATGGTCGGCCCAATACGGTCCAGGGTATTTTTGATAATGTCGTTACGGGCAAAGATGATTCTGGCCGCTTCCTTGAAGGCGACGTGATAGGCGTCCCGTGCTTCTATAAATTCTTTCAACAGCTGCCGCCGCCTGGGATTTTCCAGCTCCTTATCCATGGTGGCGATCAGATGGTTCATCTCCGCCTGAAGCTCTTTTTCTACCCGGTCCACATCCTCCTGGGCATTGGTTTTGAGAAATTTGGCGGCGTAGAGACGGCCCAGCAGGACATGCTCCTGAGCCCGCCCGGCATAGTAGGCCCCCGTCGGGTCACCATCCTCATAGGCCGACTTCATGATGGCCGTCAGGTTTTGGCGCATCTTCAGGCCATTTGGATCCATTTCCCGGGTGACAACGTTATTGCGATCCGTACGAAACTGAATGACCTTTTTAAAGCCCCGCTCATAATCCAGCACATCAGTGGCAACCTGTGCCACCAAACTGGCCCGCTCCGGCTTTTGGATTTCACCCTTCGCTTCCTCAAGGAAGGTATTCATCTTTTCCAGGTATGAATGGTATTGGTCGATATCCTTCTGGCTGCCGGTAATATTGAAATCCTTGACGTTCATCCGGACCATCAACATGTTGGCCTGA
Source organism: Magnetococcales bacterium (assembly GCA_015232395.1). Classification (NCBI taxonomy): domain Bacteria; kingdom Pseudomonadati; phylum Pseudomonadota; class Magnetococcia; order Magnetococcales; species Magnetococcales bacterium. The sequence continues at coordinate 3,276 of JADFZT010000057.1, forward strand.
AGACGTCCTGCCAGATTGGTGTCCCGGGCCAACCCCCGGTACTCCGTAAAGCCTTTGACCGCTTCTCCCAGGCCGTTATAGGCCACACCGGCAATAATCAGAAGAAGAACGATGGCCGTACCAAACCCCAACGCCATCACCGAAGATATTTTCATGTTTTTCATGATCTCTCCGATCAAAGTTGGCGGGCTTCCATGACCCATTGAATTTTTTTGACAATACATTAGATTGCTGAATCTTTGTATAGTTTCTTACAAATCTCAAAAAAAATGGCTCTCATTTTTTCAATGATTGAGAGAGCTTGAAAGCGCCTCCCTTCATCTGAAATCAGGAAAAAAGGAGCCGGGAAATTCCGCCGCTTTTTCTCCCTGGCCAAACGCGGCCTCTCTGATTTGGCCACAAAAAAGCCGACCCTGAAAATATCCGGGGTCGGCTTTTTTTGGCTGGCTTTGAGGAGGGGCTGTATTTTCCCAGCGCCACGCCTCCAATTCAGGTTGGATCAGTCGGCATCAGCACAGGAGCTGGCAGTGCCGAAGGGGCTGGTCACACCAGGGGGCGTCACATCCACATCGCCGAAATCATCAGCAGTACCAGGAAGATAGAAGGTGACACTCTCCTGGTCTTCCGTACCCTGGACAGTCCCCCGGGCCGTCAGTTCCACGATCACCCAATAAGCATACTCCTGGGCGTAGAGAATATTGAAGGTGGCAAAACCGTCATCACCAGTGGAAACAGTCGCCGCAGAACCTTCCAACGAAGCGACGTTACCAGGCTCCAGAGTGCCGTTGCTGTTGTAGTCTTCGTTGGCATCCAGCACACCGTTGTCGTTCAGATCCTCGGTATCCTCCCCCTCATCCAAGATACCGTTGCCGTTCAAGTCTTCGTTGTCACAATCAGCCGAAGGGGTATACCAGGCGACGGTGCCCCAGGTGCGGGTACCCTTACCATATTTGGTGGGCAAAATGGCGATATCCAGCTCCACCCCGTTCATGGGGTTACCCTCGGCATCGGTCACCAACACCGAATAGGGCATCGCATAGCGGGTATCGTCATACTCCGACATGGTGTTACCGGTACCCAGGGTGATGAAGAGCGGCTTTTCCGCCACCGTCAGGTTGATGGAATCAGTGGCTGAGGCGTAATCCGGCACCGAAGCGGTCACCGCAATTCCTTCATAGGCACTCGCCACCGGACCCGCCGTATAGACCGAAGAGGCCCGGCCGAAGGAGTCGGTGGTGTCGGATGGGGGATCCAGGCTACCGCCGGTGATGTCGGTCACGGAAAAGTTGACGGTCTGATTTTTGACCAGATTGTTTTCCACATCCCGCACCACCGCAATCAATTCGCTCTGCTCATCGGTGGAGTCATCCAGATTGACCCCCAGAGAAGAGGGATCCGCTTGCAGCACCAGGGTGTAAGGCGTGGTGGCGACAAACTCGATCTCCGCCTGGGTGGAGGGTCCGTCGGTGCTTTCGGCTACGGCTTGAATAATCGCAGGCCCGGCATTATCAGCGCTGATGGTGACCGACGCCTCGCCATTGCTGTTGGTGGTGGCGCTGTTGGCACTCAAGGTGCCCCGAGTGGCGGAAAAGTTGATCGTCTGACCCGATTGTGCCACCAACCCCTGACCATCATCGTTGTCATGTTTCCAGTGAACCTGAACGGTATAGTCGGTGTTGAGATCCACCTCAACGATGGAGGTCGCTTCCGCATCAGGAATATCAAACACAAATTCATCGCCGGAAATACTCACTTCCGCCGTTCCGGAAAGGGTGCCACTATAAGAGGTGGCAGTGATGACGTCGGGATCATCCTCGCCATCGGAATCATCGTCATAGTCGGAAACGATGGCGATCACCGCGATGCTCACCTCACCATTAACGTCCGTGGTGAGGGTGTCCGATTGGGTACCGCTGGTGTCCGGATCGGTGTCGATGGTGTTGCCGTGGGCTGAGGTGACCGATACCGTCTGCCCGGTAATGGCGTTATTGTCGGAATCCTTCAAGGAGATGGTAAAGGTGGTGCTGTCACCATACACCATGGAGGCGGAGTTGGGGGTGAAGGTGAGGGTGGTTCCGGAGACCGAAACCGTGGTGGAAGCCGAAACGCTCCCGGAGGTGGCGGTCACCGTGATATCCCGGTTTTTGGGAGAGCCCTGGGTCGTCAGCAGGGCAGAGGCGATCCCGCTGCTGTCCGTGGTGGCCTGGGTCACCTGAATTTCACTGTCACTGTCGCTGCTGGAAAAGGAGACCGCCAGATTTTCAATCAGATTGTTGCTGGCATCCTTCACAATCGCCGTGACACTCACGCTGTCGGCGCCGCTGGAGTTGAGCTGGATGGAGCTGACCAGAATGGCGATGGAAGAGGCGGTCTCGCCATCGTCAGTGGTGGTGGTGTTGATGGATGAGGAGGTGCCGCCAAAACTGGCAGTCACCATGGGCTCATCGGCTGTGCTGGGATAGGTCACCACCGCGATGGCCTGGCCATTCTCATCGGTTTGAACCACCGAAGAGGAGAGGGTTCCAACCCCGGTGGAAAGCACCACCGCTCCCCCCTCCAGGGGCTCTCCTGCGGTATCTGTCACCGTCACCGTGACCGTCAGGATATAGTCATCGTTGACCTGGACCGGGTCGCCATTGGCGACAATCGTCATACCCCCCATGACACCCGCTTCCACCAACGCCATGGTGGCATAGAGCCCGGATTCCACGCTGTCGGCGGTGGTGATATCGTCTGTCCCGTCATAACCGGTCAAAACACCGTTCAAGGCGGTATCCAGAGAGGTGGTAAAATCGGTATCGGAAATGTTGGAAAGGTTGATCTCGGTAATGCCGGAAAGATCAGAGAGCGCCTGGGAGCTGATATTGATCACATCATCGTCGCTGGAGTCGTTGATCTCACTCATGTTCAAAAAGCGCATGATGTTGATCGCCCGATCATCCGCATCAGCGGCATTCCCCACCAGATTGAAGGCGGTGATATCAGCTGTGCTGGCCGGGGGGATCGTCGCGGTTCCCAGGACCACATTGCCGACATGGAAGGTGACCTGGGTAGACTCGCCGACGGTATAGGTATAGGAAAAATCACCGTTGGAGTCGGTGGTGGGGTTGCCGGAAGAAAGGGAGCCACCCGAACCGTAATACTGTACACCGGTGATGACGCTACCGTTGAGAGTCCCGGTTCCCGTGGCAGTGGTTGAGGTTGAGCTGTCGCCGCTGCCTGAATCCTGACTTTCTCCACTACCTCCACAAGCGGCCAAAACAACCACGAGCAGTAACGCCATTAACGTATTCAAAATCTTCAATTTTTTTTCTCCCGCCCAAGAAAACCCCGAGTTATCAACCATCCAACCTTTGAATATCAACCACCGTCGGCTGACGTGTCAATTGAAAACAGGAAAAAAGGCTTGGTAAATCGAATGCCTACCCCCCCTCTGTACCCCCCCTGCCTTCCGCTGGCCATGCAAATGACACACCACCCGCGCCAATCACAAACCAAGCACCTCCTTGGCCAAATGCACTGTCAGGGGGCGTTTCCGGCGCAGAGAGGCCCGGTCCAGCTTTTCCAGTGCCTCATCAAAGCCTGTCACCCGCCGGGGGAGGCGATTCAATAAAAATTTCAGCAGCTCCGGTGTCAGAGAGACCTGACGGTCGGCGGCCATCTTTTGGACAATCTTTTCAAGCTCCGGCTCATCCGGAAAAGCCAGAGGCATCACCGGCCCCCAAAGCAGCCGGGAGCTGAGATCTTTCCGCAGGCTCGTCATGTCGGAAGGGTGTTTTCGGCCGGCAAAGAGCAGTCGATGACCCGCTGATCGCAAACGGTTGAACAAAAACAGCACCCCCTCCTGGAGAGGTGCGCTCGCTTCCAGCTCATCCAGCCGATCCACCGCCACCAGTTCCCGCTCCCCGTGATACTCCAAAAAAGGGGTCAGGGTTGATTCTCCCCTGAACGCAGCCCCCTCACCAAAGGTCGCCGCAACCATTTTGAGATCCAGATAAAAGGCCGCCCCCTCCCCCCGCTTTTCTCGACAGTGACTTACCGCCGCGTGCAGAAGGTGACTCTTGCCCGTCCCCTCCTCTCCTACCAGGGTCAGCGCCGTGGCGGGCATCGCCATCACCCCCCGTACCGCCTCAAAAGCCAACCGGCTCCCCTCGCCCACGATAAAGTTGTCGAAAGTCCACACCGGATCCAGAGGAAACTCCAGGAGGAGCTGGATCTGCTCCTCTCCTGAATCCCCACGCCTGAAATCCCCGCCCCCCATCACCCCTTCTCCTCCTGAAGCACCGCCAACCGGCTCCACCTGACCACATAGAGCCAACCGGAAGTGATCGTGGTCCCCGCCGTCAGCAGCATCAAAACCAGCAACACCTCCTCAAGCCCCCCACGAACCCCCTGAAGAAGCACCACACACAGCAGCACCATCTGCATCACGGTGTTCACTTTGCTGATCCAGAGGGGCTCCATGCGCAAGGCACCGGTCACCACCTGAAAAACCACCGCCCCGCCGATGATGACCAGATCCCGGGTCACCACGATCAACACCAGCCAGAGGGGAATCTGTCCCATCACGCTCAAGGTGACAAAACCCGCCAACAAGAGTGCCTTGTCAGCCATGGGGTCGAGATAGCCCCCCAGCTCGGTCACCATGTTGAACCGTTTGGCGATAAAACCATCCAGGGCATCGGTGATTCCAGCTATGGCAAACAGCCACAAAGCCGCTTGGGGGTGGGCCTCAAGCACCAGCCAGATAAAAGCTGGCACAGCAAGGATACGCAAAAAGGAGAGCGCGTTGGGTAGATTCATGGAAGGTGAATAACGATCTCCGGAAACGCCTCGGAAACTTGATATCCAGCGCGCATCAAGGCGGCCATGAATTGATCGTCCGGCCCCTGGTAATCCACTTCCAGCACCGCTTCCCGGGCTTTAAAACGGGAAGCGCGCACCCCGGAAACCCCGGAAACCAGCTTCAGCCGCTTGAAAAACTTGGCATAACCGGTCAGTTTTGCCCCATGAACCACCCGTAAAAGCACCGCATGTTGCTGGCCTGGATCCACCGCATTTACCTGGGCCCAGCGGTCGAGTATTCCCTGGAGCAGCTCATTGGCCACCTTTTCAAAGAGAGCCCAACGAGCCCCCTTGGATTCGGCATAGCTCCCCTCCGCCCGGGATTCAAAACGTTGCCCCGTGTCCTTCACCGTCAGGGTGCCCAAAGCGGCATAGTGTTCCGTGCCTTCCTGCTCTCCAGCGCCCACCCGACCAAAAGCCATCTGGCCGATAAAAATCCGTTTGGCGCCATAACGGGTTTTGGCCCACTGGTTCAAAGCGGCATCATTTCCCCCCAGGGCCACCATATCTTCCATATCTCCCAATGGTTTTCCCAGGGAGACGCCAAAGGTCCTGGCACTCCTTAAAAGCGCTTTCTGGAAAGGATCCCCTTGGGGGAAAAAGCCGGGGCGGCCAGTGCGATCCATCTGGGCCAGGAGCAGGGAGAAAGGGTGAGCCGTTTCATTATAGGAAAGACCAATCCCTCGCAACGCCTCCCCGACCGCTTTGCGGGAAAAGGTGATATCAACGCTGAAGAGGAGCCCACCAGGCCGCTGTTTTTCAGAACGCACCACAGCACGTTTGACATATTTGCGGGTATCCTGCCCCAATGACTTGAGGGTTTCCGCCAGCACTTCCCGCTGATCCCGGGGCAACATACGGGTCATCAGGAGATCAAAAGCCTTCTCACCCGCCCAGGTAATGCCGGTTTGCCGGGGATCCCGGCCACCGGGCTTGGGGTTGGGCACAAATATTTCGACCCCCTCCACCTGATAGATCGACTCCCGGCTTTCGGCTTGGCCGGTGGTGGGAATGAATGAAAAAATCAGAAAAATCAGAAACAAAAACCGCATCAACCTCTCCCGGAATAGAATCCAACGGAGCTTGGTCCAGCAACGCTTGGCTGGTTTGCGCCAAACCCGATCCGTAGTGTAACCTCCCCGGGTAGAAAGACCCAAGGCGCAAAAACAAGGAAACCCCTATCCCATGCCTTCTGAAAAAAATCAAATCATTTCCAGCAGCCCCACCACCCCGGATCCCGCCAAGGCCCCTTCTCTCACCTATCGGGATGCGGGAGTCGATATCGAATCGGGCTACAAGGTGGTCTCCCTGATCAAAAAAGCGGTGGAATCCACCCGACGCCCCGAAGTGGGTTCCAGTCTGGGGGGATTTGGGGGACTCTTCAATCTGGATACTGAAAAATTCAAGGAGCCGGTCCTGGTTTCAGCCACCGATGGTGTCGGGACCAAACTCAAGCTTGCCTTCCTGATGGAGCGCCACGATACGGTCGGCATCGATCTGGTGGCCATGTCGGTGAACGATCTCATCGTACAAGGGGCCGAGCCGCTCTTTTTTCTCGACTATTTTGCCACAGGCAAGCTCCATCCCGAAACAGCGGCGACGGTGGTCACAGGGATTGCGGCTGGCTGCCGGGAGGCCGGGTGTGCTCTGATCGGTGGCGAAACCGCTGAAATGCCTGATTTTTATGCGCCAGGGGAGTACGACCTGGCCGGTTTTGCCGTGGGGGCGGTGGATAAGTCGAAGATCATCGATGGCACTGGAATCGCTCCGGGAGATGCCCTCATCGGCCTCACCTCCTCCGGCCCCCACTCCAACGGCTATTCCCTGATCCGGCGGTTGGTGCTGGGTGAGGGGGGCCCCGGGTTGGAGGCCCCTTTTGAGGGGGGCACTTTAGGAGAAGCCCTCCTCACCCCTACTCGGATCTATGTGCGTGCGGTGCTGGAGATGGCGGAGCAAAATCTCATCAAGGGGCTTGCTCATATTACCGGCGGTGGCTTCCAGGAAAATGTTCCCCGGATGCTCCCCGACCAGGTTGCGGTGGATCTCGACCCCTGGCCCTGGCCGCCCATTTTTCATCGCCTGATGGAGTTGGGAAATATCGAGAAAAAAGAGATGGAGAAGACCTTCAACTGCGGCATCGGCATGGTGGTGGCGGTAGCGGAGGGTGATGTAGATAGCGCTTTGGACATTCTGAAAAAGAGCGATACCGATGCCAGACTGCTCGGTCGTGTGCGTGCCCGTAACGGCAACGAATCCCAGGTGATGATCCGTGACTGACGCTTCCCCAACCCAAAAGCTCCCCATCGGTGTGGTCATTTCCGGTGGCGGCACCAATTTACAGAGTCTGATTGATCGGGCGCTGGATGGCTCTCTCCCGGTGGAGATCAAGCTCGTGGTGAGCAACAATCCGGACGCTTTTGGGTTGGAGCGGGCCAAAAAAGCCGGGATTCCCACCCGAGTGGTCGATCATCGCGGTTTTGGGGATCGGGGGGCGTTTGAAGAGGCTCTGATTGAGGTGTTGGATGGGGCTCGGGTGGAACTCGTTGCTCTGGCGGGATTCATGCGGGTGCTGACCCCGCTGTTTGTGAATCACTATGCAGGTCGGCTCCTGAACATCCATCCGGCGTTGCTCCCCAGCTTTCCGGGGCTCAATGTCCAGCAGCAGGCGATTGATGCCGGGGTGCGTTTTTCCGGGGCGACGGTCCATTTTGTCACCGAGGGGGTGGATGCCGGTCCCATCGTCGCCCAGGCGGTGGTGCCGATCCTCCCCCATGATGATGCCAAGGCGCTGGCGGCACGCATTCTTCAGCAGGAGCACCGTCTCTATCCCCTGGCGATCCGCCTGTTCGCCGAAGGCCGCCTCTCCATCAACGGCCAGCGGGTGGAAATCCAAGCCCCTCCCACCGAAGCAGGCCCCTCCCTCCTCAACCCACCGGAAGGGGCTTGAGAGCTCGAACGATGCGGTTCGCGTTGCTCACCACATCCTACGCAGCAGGTTGCAGGTTTAGGTTTGGGGGGGGTCAATCGCAGTAGGTGGTGCAGAGGATGCTCTGGAGGAGTGAACAGAGATGCTCCCTGTCGGACGCCAGGTCGCTTTGTTCCTCGGGATCCCGGTTCAAGTCGTAGAGCGCCTGCTCCTCATCATCCTTATACTCAATCAGGTGCATCCCGTTGCGGTAGAGGGAAATCATCTCCCCTTCCTGCTCGGTATCCGCCGCACTATCGGTATAGGAGATCACCGGATAGTTGTCCGAATCAACCCGCTGGCCCAGCAGGAGGGGCATCATGGAGCGGGCATCCATGGGTGGGATTTCCAGGTTGAGCCAATCGAGAATGGTGGGTAGCAGATCAAAACTACGCACCAGGGTGCTGATCTCCTTTTTCCGCTTTTGATGGGGAAATTTGACCACCAATGGAATGGCCAGCTCCGCATCCAGCAGATTGGTGCCGTGCCTGAAGCTGGCGCCGTGGTCGAGCAGGATCTCCCCATGGTCGGAAAAAACGATGATGAGGGATGAATCGTAGAGCCCTTCCATTTTGAGTTTGTCGAAAAACGTGCCCAGCTGATCGTCGGTATAGTGAATGCCCGCATCATAGGCGGCCACATACATCCGTCCATCCCGATAGGCCCCATCCTCGTCCCCTGGTGGCCCCAATCGCTCCAACGCGCTGTCGGAAAGGTGCTCCATGGTCAGGTTACCTGATGGGGAGGGCAGGGAATCGATAACCACCTTTTCCGCCCTCTTGAAAGTCCGATCGTTCAGATATCTTTCAAAATAGTTGTTTTGATCAAGGGTGGCGTTATAGGGCCAGTGGGGGTTGAACAGTCCTAAAAACATGAAAGGCCGGGTCTGTTTGGCCTCCGGTGTTTCAAGCCAGGAGATCGCCTCCTCGACAGCGTCCTCATCCAGGCGATCGCTACCGGTAAAGGAGTAAGACTCGTCAAAATCCCCGACGACATAATCAACCATTTTGTTGCGTTGAATGGAGAGGGTGTGATAGCCCCCCTGCTCCTGGAAGGTTTGGATCAGGGAGCCCGTTGCCAGGGGCAGTGGGGAGTCTTCGTCGGGTTCGAAGATATTGCCGTGGTTGAAAGGATGAAGCCCCCAGAAAAGTGAGGAGACCGCAGGCATGGTCCAGGAGGATGAACTCTTGGCCTGGGTGAACACATAGCTCTCTTCAGCCAGCTCCGCCAGATTGGGGGTGGTGTCCCGGGCATATCCAGACACAGAGGTGTGATCAAAGCGCAGGGTATCAATGAGAATCAAAAAAATAGGGGGATAATTTTTCCATAAGGGCGAAACCAACTCTCTGGGAATCGGCTTTTGATGCCCCCAACGATGCTCACCAGCCTCTGCCACCGGTAGACAGAAGAGCACCGTGCTCAACAAAAAAGCCGATAAAACAAACCTCAATGAAAGCATTCCCCACATCCCCCTACCGTCAAATCCAAACGCGGCCAAGTGATTGGCACCAAGCACAACGATCCACTTTAGCTGATAAAAGGATACGGCAGGGCCTCTTTTTTAGCCAGATAATTCGTCAAAACCTCTCCCTACACCATGAGGAGGAAATCATCGCGACTTGATCCCAAACGATTGAAAAACCTACAAAAAAATCTTCACATCTTCGCTGATGGTGTGGGTGACGAACCATTCGACGACAAACTGGACGATTTCATCGGCAGTGACCAAGCCCTTTTGGAACTGGGCCACCCGTTGGGAAACCTCTTCCAGCAGGGTGTTGTGGAGAGTGTTGTGGTGGGAAAGGCGGTGGGGGTGGAGCTGGGAGATGATGTTTTCCTCGGAGATAAAGTGGAAGCGGGCATAGGCGGCCAACTCCTCCAGGAGGCGAGTTTCGTAGGCCCGGTCTTGGGTTTTTCCCAATTCCGCCTTTAGGCGATTGATCAGCCCGACAAAATATTTGTGCTGTAGATCCACTTCCTTGTTACCCGTCTCAAAACCACTGCGCCACTCAACTCTTTTCACAGCTGTCCCCTCCTTAGGACGAAACGCGCATCTACTCTTTTGGCCCCCCCTCACCATCAAAAAGGGGCTCCCCAGCACCATTCGTGCCTTCATCATTGCTCTTTATAACGTTCTTTCCGCCAAATCCTTGGTAGTGTCCAGATTGGGGCCTTCAACGGTTTCCCAGTCGTAGACCCAACCCGACTTGTTATCCCGGCTCACCTCCCCCAGCAGCTTGACTACCGCTTCCCCCAACTCCAGCAGATCGTCATACCCTTCCAAGCGAATGTGGCGGCCATTTCTAAGGTCGATCACCACCCGGTCCAACGCACCTTTTCGGCGACGAAAACGCACCTTGAGGATGCGTTCCACCTCCAGCATGCTATCGACCCCCTTGGTCCAAAAAGTCACGCCCTTCTCACCCACCTCCACCCGATGGTCTTTGATTTTCGTGCGATAGTTCATATAGAGTACCGCGTTGATCATGTTGGAAAAAACCACAAAACCGATCACTGAAAGCAGGAGCATGTCATTATATTTATTGCTGTCCCAGGAATTGGCCGCCGCCGTCACCGCAATAAAGCCAACGCTGTAGATGATCCCCATGAAAATATTTTTGTTTCTTTTGCTGATTTCCTGTTTACCCACCTGAAAGACCATCTCACTCACTCTCCATTGGTGCGCACCCCGCTTATCAAGCAGGGGCTGATTTTATCCCGTTTACACTCTACTCCCATCCCCCCTTTGTGGCCAGTATCCGCAAAGCAGGTACCATTTTGCCCAGGGGCATCCAGCTGCTTTTCATGTAAGATAAGGCCTTTTTTTCGCCCCACACCACTTCATTTTTGGTGGGGAATGACAGGAAAGTGCGATATGTCCCTTCTATTCTTGGCTTCACTCATGACCGGATTGGCCGCTGGCGTCATTGCCGGGCTTCTGGGAGTGGGTGGCGGCATTCTCATTGTTCCGGCACTGCTCTTCCTCTTTTTTATCGACGGGATGAACTCGGTCATCTCCATGCAGCTGGCCGTGGGTACCTCTCTGGCCACCATCGTCGTCACCAACCTTTCCGCCACCTGGAACCACCACTTAAGAAACTCCGTCGATTGGGAGATGGTGCCCCAATATGCCCCGGGCATTCTCATGGGAGCCTGGTTCGGCGCCCAAACCGCCTCCGGCATGAATGGCGAAACCCTGCGTCTGGCCTTCGGCGTTTTTGAAATCGTCGTCGGTCTCGCCATGATCCTCCAAAGCGCCCCCGGCAAAACCGATGCTCAAAATGAAATCCACCCCTTCCTGCACCCCTTTTTGGGGTTTGGCATCGGCTTTTTAAGCAGCCTTTTCGGTATCGGCGGCGGCACCCTGTCGGTCCCCACCCTCAATCTCCTGACCGGCCTCACCATCCACCGGGCGGTGGGAACCTCCTCAGCCTTGGGGATTATCCTGGCCCTGGCTGGCGCGACCGGCTATATCCACGCCGGTTGGAACCATTCCGCCCTCCCCCCCCATGCCGTGGGCTTTGTGGTTCCGGCAGCCTTTCTGGGCATCGTGGTTGGCACCCTGCTCACCACTCCCCTGGGCGTACGCCTGGCCCACACCTTTTCTCCAGGACAGCTCAAGAAAGGCTTTGGCTATTTCCTCCTGGTGGTGGGCTTGAAGCTGGTCTGGGTGTAGATCCATCCTGGTGTCACAAAAGCTGGAGAGCCCCTCTCCCGGCACAGTTTCAAATTTATTTTGACAGTTTCCTTGCTTAATTTACATGTGACACATTTATTTACACTCCCCCCCTTTTTTCCACCCTTCATCCACCTTTCAGCCAGATCCTCGCCCTCGACCGCAGACAAATTTCCGCTTACTAATCAATACCCTACCATCACTTCATCCCTACCAGCCATCCTTTGGATCTCTTTTTGCGAAATAGAGTCCCAGAGGGCAACCCTGGGGAGGGGCGCTTCTCCCAGCCACATCACCAACCGGAGAGGAATGATCATGAACAGGTGGATTCAGCATGCAACAGCCCACGCTTTGACCAAAGCCATCCTCACCCTCCTGGCTATCGTGGTGATCTGCATTCCCCGTCCGGCTAGCGCAGAAACGTCCACCCTCTCTCCCTTCGGCATGGGGATTTATCTCTATCGCTATCTGAACGATCCCCCCAAAATGGCCCATATCGCCGCCATGGCAGAAAAAGCCGGCATCCGCTGGACCCGGGATGAATTTAATTGGGGGGTGATCGAGCCGGTCAAAGGTCAATACGACTTTTCCCAATATGACGCCATGATGGCGATCCACAAAAAGCACAATATTGAAGTGATGGGGCTTTTGGCCTACGGCAACGACCACTATTTTGGCCAAACCCCCAGCGAACCGGAACACTACGAAGCCTTTGCCCAGTTTGCCACCGACGTGGTGCGCCGCTACAAGGATCAGGTGCACTATTGGGAAATCTGGAACGAACCCAACGCCCCGGCCTTTTGGCAGCCCCAGCCCGACGCCGACGCCTATACGGAGCTTTTGAAGGTGACGGCCCAGGCGATCCGGGAGGTGGATCCCGAAGCCAAGATCATCTGCTGCGTCACCGGCGGCATCGATATCTCCTATATCAACCGGGTGATGGAGCAGGGGGGTGGGGAGTATGCCGATTATATCGGGGTCCACCCCTACTCCCCCCCCATTCCTTTTGAAACAGCCATGAAGGAGCCCATCGAAGATTTAAAATCGATGCTCCACCGTCACGGCCAGGATGACAAACCGATCTGGGCCAGCGAGCTGGGTTTTCCTACCGACACCGGCTTTGAGGGGGTCACTGATGAGCGCCAGGGGGAGTTGTTGGTCCGCACCTATCTCTCCGCCATCCGCCACGGCTTTGTGCAGACCAACTGGTATGATTTTGTCAACGACAGCGACAATCCCACGGAAAACGGCGGTATGGCTGGAATCCTCAACTATGATCTCACCCCGAAACCGGCCTGGTTCGCCTTTCAAAACATGACCCGCCTTCTGGGAGAGAGCCGTTTTGAGCGGGTGATCAAGCTCGATGAATCGAGCGAAGGATTGCTCTTTAAAACCGACGATCAAAAGAGCATCCTGGCCTACTGGACCACCGATGAAAATGAAGACAGCTCCGGCACCCTGGTTGTAGAGGTACGGGAATTATCCGTAACCATCACCGGGCAGGTGGAAGGAATTCTCACCCACATGGGCCACCCCCAACCCCTCACCTTCGAAGAGGTGGCATCAGGCCCCCGGCAGATCAAACTCAGCGTCGATGGCGCACCCCGCTTTTTAATCGGCCGCTTCCAACTGCCCGACTACGGCTATGATGAAAACAGAGCCCTGGGCATTGCCTTTGATGATATCAAACTCGCCCACTGTATCCGGGATAGCGGCGCCCAGGCCACCTCGGAAATCATCGATCTCGACTGCGCTGCCCGGGGGATCGAAACCCTTGGGGGCATCGAACATCTGGAAAGCCTGGAAAACATCAATCTGGCCGCCAACCCCATCGACGATATTACCCCCCTGGCCGCAGTCACCACCCTGAAGATGGCCAAGCTGATCGGCACCGATATCGACGACCTCACCCCTCTTCAGGACAACACCCTCCTGGAGTGGCTACAGCTCTCCTGGACCCTGGCAGAGGATGTGGAACCCCTCACGGAGCTGGCCCATCTCACCGATCTGGATCTCACGGGGCTCGGCATGACCCACGTCGATTCCCTGGCAGGCTTCAACCACCTCATCGCCCTCAACATCTCCATCAACCCCCTGACCGATCTTAACGGACTCTCCGAGTTGACGACCCTGGAGTGGCTGTTGATCTCCGAACATGAACTGACCGACATCTCCCCGGTGGCCAACCTGACCCGGCTCAATTTTTTGGAACTGCCCCTGGGTAACATTGTCGATATCAGCCCGGTCACCCAGCTGGACCAGCTGGAATGGTTGAGCTTTTGGGGCAATCCGGTGGCGGATATCTCCCCACTGCAAGGGATGGATCAGCTGCTCAGCCTGGAGCTGGCCAATACCGGCCTTTCCGATGTCACCCCCCTTTCCGGCCTCACCAGCCTGGAAATCCTGCGCCTCAACATGAACAACATTCAAGATGTCTCAGCCCTCAAAACCCTCTCCGCCCTCAGGATTCTTTCCCTGGAAAACAACCCCGTCAACAGCGGCGTCCGGGAGCTTGCAAGCTTGACCAATCTTGAATACCTCGATCTGAACGAAGATTATGACATTCTCTGCGCAGATCTCGACTATCTGGAAGAAACCCTGGGGGAAGAGGTGGTCAGCCGTCCATGGGAATGCCGTTCAGAGGAGGGATGACAGAAGTCAGAGGAGGGATTGTAGAGGAAAGAAAACAGAAAACAGTTGGCTGAAAACCAAAAGAGACGATCAGCCTGGCAGGTGACCAGGGAGGGTGGGGTTGAGGGAAGGATGATTTTTCCCTCAACCCCATGATATTTCAAGATTCAGCTTTAATCCGAGGCCAAAACCAGCACCTTATGAGAGGGTGACGTAAGCAAAACGGCGTTTGCCCACTTTGAGCAGATGGCGTGCCCCCGCTTTGAGGGTCATCTGGGTGTCCGTCACCTTGGCCTGATCCACCGAAACCGCATTTTGCCGGATGAGCCGCATCCCCTCACCGTTGGACTTCACCAAACCCGCTTCCTTAAGCACCGCAGCCAGCCCCATCTCTCCCCCATCAGCTGTCAGGGTGGTCTCCGGAATATCGTCGGGGAGATCTTTTTTCTTGAAGACCGCTTCAAACTCCTGGCGGGCGTGGGTGGCGGCCTCGCTGTCGTGAAAACGGGCGGTGAGTTCGTGGGCGAGCAACTTTTTGGCCTCCATGGGGTGCTGCCGCCCCGCCTCCACATCCCCCTTCAGCGCACTCACTTCCGCCATGGAGAGATCCGACAGCAGCTCATAATAGCGCCACATCAGCGCATCCGACAGAGACATGCTCTTGCCGAAAATATCCCGGGGAGAGTCCTGGATGGCGATGGTGTTGCCCAAGGATTTCGACATCTTTTGAACCCCGTCGAGCCCTTCCAGAATCGGCAGGGTAATCACGCACTGGGGGGACTGACCATACTCCCGCTGCAACTCCCGCCCCACCAATAGATTGAAGGTCTGATCGGTCCCCCCCAACTCCACGTCCGCTTTCAAGGCCACCGAATCGTATCCCTGCACCAGGGGATAGAGAAATTCGTGGATGGCGATGGGACGGCCTTCCTTATAGCGTTTGGAAAAGTCATCCCGCTCCAACATCCGGGCCACGGTCTGACGGGCGGCCAGCTGGATCATCTGGGCAGCACTCATGGGATTCATCCAGGTGGAGTTGAAAACCACCCGGGTTCGCTCCGGATCCAAAATCCGAAACACCTGCTCCCGGTAAGTCTCGGCATTGGCCGCAATCTCCTCCGGGGTGAGGGGAGGCCGGGTTTCGTTTTTGCCGGTGGGGTCCCCAATCAGACCGGTAAAATCACCGATCAAAAATAAAATTTCATGGCCCAACTCCTGAAACTGGCGCATTTTTTGGATCAACACCGTATGACCCAAATGCAGATCCGGGGCAGTAGGATCAAACCCTGCTTTGATTCGCAAGGGGATTTTGGTCTCATAGGAGCGGGTGAGTTTGCTTTCCAGCGCTTCCTCGGTCAGGATGTCGACGGTACCACGACGGATCAATTCCAGCTGTTCTTTGACGGGTTTCATGGCTCTTTGGCTGTGGTGGGCGGATATTTAAAGGGAGAAACAAAGCCTCTCCCAAAGAATTATGGCAGCACGGCGGATCAAATGATCCAGGCGCTTGCCACCTAACGATCACGCACTTTAACACACATGCAGGTGGGGAATCATGGCTCCCGTTTTCAACGCAATCGGCCTCATCTCCGGCACCTCTGCCGACGGCATCGACGGGGTATTGGTACAAACCGACGGCCTCACCCCTCCCAAAGTGCTGGCAGCCAAAGAGTACCCCTATCCAGCGGAAATACGCGCCCGAATTTTGGCGCTCTACGAACCAGGTATCAGCGAGATCGACCGCATGGGGGCTCTGGACCGGGATTTGGGGGAGCTTTTTGCCCAAGCCGCCCTCGGGGTGTGTGAAGCGGGCAACCTGAAACCCAAAGAGGTCAACGTCATCGGCAGCCATGGCCAGACCATCCGCCATCGCCCCCCCCTCTTCACCCTGCAAATTGGCTCTCCCTATCTCATCAGCGCCCGAACCGGCATCACCACCGTGGCCGATTTTCGCCCGGCGGATATGGTGCGAGGGGGAGAAGGCGCCCCACTGACCCCGCTTTTTCATCAGTGTCTCTTTGGCAACAAACCGGGCGAACGGGTGATCGTGGCCAATCTGGGAGGGATCGCCAACCTGACCCGGCTGGCGGACGGTGCCCAACGACCGGTATTGGCTGGGGACAGCGGACCTGCCAACACGGGGATGGATCTTTTGATTCAGCGCTTGAGCGACGGCGCAAAAACCTTTGATGCCGATGGTCAGGGGGCTGCTCAAGGCAACGTGCTCCCCGAGCCTCTCGCCTGGTTGATGGCCCACCCCTATCTTCAGGAATCCTTTCCCAAATCCACGGGTCGGGAAGTTTTCGGGGAGAGCTGGCTTGGGGAATTTTTAACCGCTTTTCCTGAATGTAACGGGGTGGATGGTCTCGCCACACTCACCCGGTTTACGGTGCTTTCAGTGGCAGACGCCTGTGAAACCCTCACCTCCGGGGCTCCCGATCGTTTGGTACTCTGTGGGGGAGGCGCCAAAAATCCGGAACTCCTCCGGGGGCTGCAAAACGCCCTGCCGGAAACCACCCTGGAAAACAGCGCTGCGCTGGGGGTTGATCCGGATAGCCTGGAAGCCCAGGCGTTCGCCTGGTTTGCCGTCCGTACCCTCCAGGGGTTGACCTCCTCCCTGCCCGAAGCGACCGGGGCGGAAATCCCAGCGGTGTTGGGAGCCATCCATCCAGGACAAATGGCCTGAACCAATTGGCTTCCAAACCAGGCTGAACCGAACCAAACACAAAAAAACCGAACTTTTAAAGCCTGCGACCGGCCCACACCACCCGGCCGACAATTTTCAGCCGCTGTTCCACCATATGAGCCGATACCGTCATTTTTTCATAGACGGGGTTATCGCTCTGGATATGAATGTTGCCTTCAAAATCCCGTTGCAGGCGCTTGGCGATGAGGGTGTCATCCCGGCGTATGACATAGATGGCATCGTTGCGCACCTCCCGCTCCCTGAGATCCAGCAACACCAGATTGCCCTCCTGGAGAGTCGGCTCCATGGAGTCTCCCTTCACCCCCACCAGAGCCAGCTTGCGGGCATCCAGGCCCATCACCCCCTTGATCCAATCCGCCTTGAAAGCCAGATGGTCCACCACCTCTTCCTGGTGAATCAATCCCCCGTCTCCAGCGCTGGCCGTCACCTCATATCGAGGCACCAGCACATACCCTTTGCGCACCAGATAGACCCCATCCACATCCGCCAGGGAAGGAGTAAATCCTTTGCCTGAGGAAGCCAGCCGAACCGGGCCTTTGCCGGTTAGGAGATAGTTCAAGGAGATGTCGGTGGCGTAGGCAATTTTGATCAAAGTGCCTCTTTGGGGCGTCGAACCCTTTTTGAGGATACCTTCAAGGGTGCTTTTGCTGATCCCCGCCCGAATACCCCACCCATAAGGGGGTTCATCACCAATCGCTTTCAATAGACGCTCCGGCAACCCAGGGGCAGCTTTCTCGTTCTTTTGGGTATCTTGATCGCTTTTCATGGCATCTCATTCGGAAAAAAATTCCGAACCTTCCGAACTTTGGTGACTTTTTTGTCAAGAAAAAAATACTTTTTCCGAACCACACCCCTGTGTACCGAACTTTTTTTGGTCCGGAAACACTTTTTTCTTGACATATTGCCGCTCAAAACCGAACCTTACTCGAAAAACCGAACTTTAAACCACTTTAACCAGACCTATCCTACCTGTAGGCTCCCCAAGGCTTCAATAGGTAGGATACATTCCTGTGGAGAGAGTTTCATGGCCAGTCGCAAACGGATTAAACCAAAAAGCCCGGTCATTGTCCGGGATCTTGAACATGCCAACCAGGTATTGGGAGAAATTGCTCACTTGAAACGCAACATTTCCGCCATCGAAACAGATATGAATCAATCCATCGACCGCATCAAAGCCGCAGCCGAGGCCTTTGCCGCCCCCCGTCGCTCCAGGCTCGATGCCCTGACCGCCGGGCTCACCGCCTTTGCCGAGTATCACAAAGAGGGTCTGTTCAAGAAAAAACGTTCCGTTGATCTGGCCTTTGGTCATCTGGGATTTCGCCGCTCCTCTGAAATCAAGCCCAAACCCCGCTCCAAGTGGGCCTTGATTCTCAACCGCATCAAAGAGTTGGGTTATCGGGATGCCATCCGCATTCGGGAAGATGTCAATCGGGAAGCGTTGCGGGACTGGCCCGAAGAGCGTCTGGCCATGGTGGGGGCTCGGCGCATGGACAAGGATCTGTTCTGGTTTGAGCTTAAGGAAGAGGGTTTGGGAGAAGGCGCATGGTCCGGTACTGACGAAGAGGCGCAACCATGAGCCACAATCCCCGATATCGTGAAATCGATCTGCCTGACTCCCTGTTGGAAATCAAGGATGCCATTGGTCTGGAGGGTGCGATGACCCTGGTCAAATCTTGTGGCGGTACCCGGCTGTTCATTCCCAAACGTATCCGGGCACAACACAAGCTCGCCCAGCTACTGGGCATTGAACGGGCTCGCCGCTTGAGCCTTCGGTTCGGCGGCGAAACCCTGATGATCGTGCGAGCGGTCAAAGCGATGCGTCAGGCCCGCAACCGGGAGATCATCCGCCGCTACGATGCGGGTATCCCGGTGCGCACCCTGGCCCAGGAGTATGACCTGACGGAACGGGCCATCTATGCGATTTTGTCTGCCGTACCGAATTGACCCACCCCTTGCCACACTCTGACGGGCAACCGGCCATCCCCTGACATCCAGCCAGGGTGTAGCCCTTTCTGAATCCCCGGGGATTCACTCCTGGCCGGTTGCCCTGAAATCCGGCGCCACCACCTGACGAACATCCTGCCAACATGGAATACCGGGCTGAACGCCCGGGTGGTGGCGGTGGAGGAGCTTGGAGCCCTGCCCCCTTTTTCCGAAAACCAGATCGCCTTCCTGAACCTGGCTTCAAAAAACATCGCCTTCGCCCTGATGATGACTCAAAAGCCGAATTTGGGATGATTGGGCTGATCCGACGACTGCTGATTCAAGGGGAAAGAGATCCTGCCAATGCCACCCCCCTGCCTTCTCCCTATGGAGATTCCTCAGGAGGCGTTTTTTTCCCATGGGTCTGGATGAAAGGGTGGTTTTTTCCGGGTGGTGCAACAGCGGAGGGTCGGTTCACAGCGGAAGAGGTCATCTTTTTTGTGGAAAAGCCCCCATCGTTACCGATTTTGATTTCGCAGGAGAGTGGATCCAAAAACGGCGGTCAGAGGGCGATCCCTTTGGCTTCGTTATAATCTTTTTTAAATTGGGCCAGCTCCTTGAGCAGCCTATCAATAATCACCTCGTTGCCAGGAGGACCTTCTCCGTAGACCCAGGTTTCCTGCTGGGCATTGAAGGTAAACTTGTCGTAGGGGCCGGTAAATGGACCAGAGAGAGGATCTTCCGGGGAGGAGACCCGGGTAAAGACCCGGACAAAATCGTTATGGGGTTTTAAACCGAAGGCGAGTTCTGTTCCCAGGACCGTTATCTTCCGGTAACAGCGATCCCGCACCCGATCCTTGAGAATGCGCCGGTCCAACTCACAAAAGTGGAGGTCGGCCTTGGAGCGATCCAGCTCCCGACGCAGATGGTGACAGAGGCGATGGATATCGTTGCGGGGATAATATTGCCTTGAACGCCTGAAACGATAGCAGGTACAGGTGACCTGATAGAGATTGACCTCATAGGTCTTGTGGCGACGCAGGCGGCTGGGAATGTGAAAGGATTTATCGAACTCTTCCGGTAGGGTGGGCAGCAGGAGGGGGCTGCAATATTTTTCCCGATCCTTGATACGTTTTCTTTTTTTGGCAGGAACATAGATAAAACGCACCACCGCCCAAAAGACCGTCGCCCCAACGATGAGGACCCATAGCCATGGCTGTTTTAATAGTTTAACAATGGGTAAAATATCAAATGGCATGGGCCTTGCGTGATCCGCTTTCCAGGGGGCTACGGCTGTCGGGAGCCACCGTATTGATTTAGAGGTATCATAAGGGGAATCACGTGAAAAGAAACGATAATTTTTTTCTGACTTTACTTCTGGCCGTCCTCCTCACCCTCTCTGCCACCACCGCCAAAGCCCAGGATGCCGATGATATCCTGCGTCGGGTGGATCGCAATCTCTATCCGGAATCGATGCAGATGTTTTACCGGGTATTGCATCGCACCCCCAATCTGGAAAAAAGCTGGATGACGATCTATCTGGCCCATAAAAAAGGCAATCATACCGTCGCCCTGATCATCGGCCCGAATGAATTGAAAGGGCGTACCGCCATGCGGGATGGGGATCTCATCTGGATGCACGTTCCCGGTGAAATGGCCCTGCGGGAAGCGACCCTGGACAAATCCTTTCTCGGAGGGGTCTTCACCAACGCCGACATTTTCCGGCAGGAATTTCACCTGGAATATACCCCCACCCTTCTGGAAGTCACCCCAGACCACTTTCTCCTCTCTCTCGCCCCAAAAAAACCGACCTCCCCCTACAGCAAAATCGTGATGAAAGTGCACCGCAAACTATATGTCCCCATGGAGAGTACCTACTATGGCGGCAGCGGCTATCCCACCAAACAGTTTCGCTACAAGGCGATCCGGGAACTCTCTCCCGAGCTGATCCGCCCCTCGATGATCGAAGCGGTCAACAGCACCAATCCAGGCTACATCTCCATTATGCGCATCGGTACTCTGGAAGCCCGTGAGCTACCGGACAGCGCCTTCACCAAAGAATCCCTGCCCCGGGTAGGCACCCTCTTGAAATAACGGTTCACCCCGGGCTCGCCCCAGAAAATACCGGGGGGAGCCATCTACCGGAACGGCTAGACGAAAAAGCCAAAACGCCCAACCACGTTAACCGGATACAGCCTCCCCAGTGGGTTGATGGCCTACCTGCGCCATCAACGCCTCAAACCGTCCCGCCCGCTCCTCCCAGGAATACCCGGCCGCCAACTGCCGGGCCGCCAACTGCATCGCCCGCAACCCCGGCCGATCCTGATCGAGACGCCATAGCGCCTCTCCAATCACCTGGGGCCGAAGGCTCGCCAATTTTTGAATCCCCCCGGCATTCCCGGCCCCATCGACCACGCCATTCACCGCCTCCGGGGCCGCCACCACCCCCAACCCCGAAGAGAGCCCCTCCAACAACACATTGGAAACCCCCTCCGCCCGGGAGAGATGCAGCAAAAGATCGTGCTGCCGATAGATCCCGGGCATCTCCTCCCGGGGGATAAATCCTGCCAGGCGCACCTTGACCGTCGGAGGCATTTGACCGACCCCCTCTTCCAGCGCCCCCCACAAAGGCCCCTCCCCCACCAGAGTCAACTCCCCCCGCCCCCCTTGCTCCCCAAACTGCACCACCCCCCGGAGCAGTTCCAGGCAGCGTTTACGGGGAATCAACTGTCCCACAAAAAGCAGGCGCAAGGGGCCGGGGAGATCATCCGGCCTCTGGGGGGGATAAAACAGACGACCATCGATCCCGTTGGGCAGATTGATCACCGAACGTTTGAGCCCTTTTTCAGCCAGGCAGGTAAGAGAGGCCCCGTTAGCCAGGAGCAGATCAGCCTTTTTGGCGGCGGGTTTGAAGAGCATCCCCTGCATAAAGCCCAAACGCCCCCAGCGCCCCGGAGAAAAACCCGGTACATCCGAGCCCCGCAGCGACACCACCAAAGGCACCCCCAACCGCCCAACCAAAGGCAAAACAGCATGTCCTGCCGGAAAGGCAAACCAGGCCACCACCCCGTCGGGCTTAAAGCGCGTGATAGAGTCGCCGCTTTGACCTCGCAACGCCAGATAAGAGCGCATCAAGGTTTTCAAGCCTGGCGCCAGAAGCGTTCGCCGCCCCACCCCCAAGCGAACGATATGGCGTCCCTGTCCATCCCGCTCCTCCTGATCCATCTTCCCCAGGCCGATGGTGACCACCAAAATTTCATGCCCCCTTTCGGCCAACACCCGGGTAAAACGCTCCAATGCCGAAGCAGCCCCTCCCCCCAGAGGGGGATATTCATGACAGACAAAAGCGAGCCGCATGGCAGATCCTTAACGATGAAGGGCAATAAAAGAACACAAAGTGGCTGAAAAAACCCAATAGTCCGGGAAGAATAGCGGAAACCACCCCCCATGGAGAGCCTTTTTGCCCAATTTCCCGAAGGAGACCATGACCCGGTTTTTTCCCTGTGATAATTTCAACCTTCCAACACTTCCCCGAACCACCATCAGGAGCAGACGGCAGTGTCTCTGAAAGATCTCTCCCAGCACTATGCCTTTGGGGACAACTGGCGAGCCTATGCAGAAAAAATCAATCCCATCGCCATCCAAAACGCTGAAGAAAAACTGCGGACACTCCTGGGGGAGGATCTCCACAACAAAAGCTTCCTCGATATCGGCTGTGGCTCGGGGCTCCACGCCCTGGCCGCCCTGAAAGCCCACGCCGTCCAGGTAATGGGGGTGGATCTCGATCCCATCTCGGTGGCTACCTGCCGGAGCCTGTTGGAAAATCATGATCCCGATGGCCCCTGGCAGTGCGAAGAGAAGAGTGTCTTTGATCTTTCACCCCGGGAGAGTGGACGATTTGATGTGGTCTATTCCTGGGGTGTGCTGCACCACACCGGAGCCATGTGGGAGGCAATTGAAAAAGCCGCCGCAATGGTTAAACCGGGGGGACGTCTGGCCATTGCCATCTATCTGGCCACTCCCTTTTGCGGCTTTTGGCGATGGGAAAAACGGCTTTACAGCGCAAGCCCCAAGCCGATCCAAAAGCTGCTTTCATTTTTATTTGCCCTGATCAAAATGCCGGGCCTGATGATCCTGGAGCGCAAGCTCAATATCATCGCCGATTATCGGACCAAGCGGGGCATGGATTTTTTTATCGACATCCACGACTGGCTGGGGGGCTATCCTTACCAATCCGCTTCCCCCGAGGAGATCGTTACAAAGATCAACCGACTGGGGTTCACCCACCTGAAATCCCGTCGTACGACCCCCCTCCCCTTTGCCGGACTCTTTGGCAGCCGCTGCGCGGAATATCTTTTTGCCAAGGATCCTGTCGCCGTTGCCAATCATTCCGGTGAAAACAGCCACTCTTCCCCCACGCCACCGAAGGCCTGAGCCATGTGCGGCATCGCGGGCCTCCTCTCCACAGGTCACCTGGATACACTCACCCTGAAAAGCCATCTGGATCTTCTTCTATCCGGCATCCGCCATCGGGGACCGGACGATGAAGGGTGCTGGATTCAGGGAGGGGTGGCGCTCGGCATGCGTCGTCTGGCCATCATCGACCTGGCCGGTGGCCGACAGCCCATGGTGAGCCAGGATGGCCGGGTGGTGCTGGTCTTTAATGGTGAGATCTACAATTTTCGCAAACTTCGGGAGATCCTTTCGGCCAAGGGACACCCCTTTCAAAGCCGCTCCGACTCTGAGGTGATTCTCCACGGTTACCGTGAGTGGGGGATGGAGGTGGTAAATCACCTGGATGGCATGTTTGCCTTTGCCATTTTTGATCGGGAGCAGGGCAAGCTCCTCCTGGCCCGGGATCATTTCGGCATCAAGCCCCTCTACCATATATCAAGCCCCGATTTTTTCGCCTTCTGCTCCGAACCCGCCCCCCTTCTCACACTTCCCGGCGTTACCCGGCGATTGGACCCCCAAGGGCTTTCCGCTTTTCTCAGCCAAAAATATATCCCTGCCCCCCGCACCTTTATTCAAAATCTCTACAAGCTGCCCGCCGCCAGCCATCTGACAATCGACACCCACTCCCCCCAACAGCCTCCCTTCCCCAGCCGCTATTGGCAGCTGGAACCCACCCCCTGGCAAGGGAGCGATGGGGAGGCTTTGGAGCAGCTGGAAGGGTTATTGAAACAGGCGGTGCAGCGTCAACTGGTGAGCGATGTACCGGTGGGGGTGTTTTTGAGTGGTGGGATCGATTCGGGGCTGTTGCTGTGGGGGGCGAAAGAGTCCGGCGAAGCCCACGTCGCAGGGGCCTTTACAGTGGGATTTGGGGAAAAATCCTTCGATGAATCCCGTCTGGCCCAGCACTCCGCCCGGCATCTGAACACCCCCCTCCAGATCGACCGCCTCCCCTCCCCCTCCCCGGCTGATTTGGCAGGCATGATCGCGCAGTTTGGCGAGCCTTTTGCCAACTTGAGCGTACCGGCCAATTTTTTGGTGAGCGCTGCTGCGGCCAAAGGGGTGAAGGTGGCGTTGAACGGCAGTGGCGCAGATGAGCTTTTTGGTGGCTATGATCGCTATTACGCCTCCCACCCCCCTCTGCCTCTAGCCCTGGCTGGATCTCTGGCCCCTCTCCTGCTTCCCCTGGCTTCCCGACTGCCGGTGAGTGGCTCCAAACATTCCGTCGTCCATCGCGCCCGAGCCTTTCTCGCCGGTCAAAATCATCAACCCGCCCAGCGCCACGCCATCCCCATCGCCCTCTTTTCCGCCGACGAAATCCAAACCATGGCACCTGATCTGCCACCAGTCGAAATGGCAGCGGCCCAAGCCTACCGACAGGCTCTGGGAACAGATGGTTTGCAGCGGGCCACCTGGGCCGATATCAACACCATGTTGCCGGATGATTATCTCACCCTGGTGGATCGCACCTCCATGGCCGCCTCCCTGGAAGTGCGGGTACCGTTTCTCGATCTGGATCTGGCCCGTTTTGCCTTTTCCCTGGCATCGAGCCACAAGATCAAGGGGTGGCAAAAAAAGCGGATTTTAAGACAGCTCGCCCAACGCCACCTCCCCCCGGTGATCGCCCGGCAACCCAAAATGGGCTTCGAATCCCCGGTAAGCAGCTGGTTTCGGGGAGAGCTGGGGGATGAACTGGCTGCCAGCTGGCCTACCTCCCCCTTAAATGACCTTATCGATGGGGGATTTGTCAGCAGGCTGGTCCAGGATCACCAACACCATCGAAGAGATGCCGCCAAGCAACTCCTGGCGCTCCATACCCTCAAAGGGTGGTGGGAAAATACCGCATGATTCAAGCATCCGAGAATCATAACCCCATGCGCATCTGTCTCATCGTCAACCAAATCGCGGCCTGGGGTAAGATCGGTGGGTTTGGGGTGAATGCGCGCCGGTTGGGCCGGGGGCTCGTTGCTCAGGGGGTGGAGGTGCATGTGGTGGTGCCCCAACGCGCCGGGCAGGATCGGCTTGAAACCCTGGATGGCATGACCATTCACGGTCAATCCTCCCGGGAGGTGTTTTTCGGTCGGAAAATCTACCGGCAGATCGATGCCGACATCTATCACCTGTGCGAACCCAATATCGCCGGTTTCAACGCCCAGCGTGCCTGCCCCGATAAAATCCATCTCGTCACCTCCATGAACCCCCGCAACCACGAGGTGTGGCGCACTGAACTGGCAAGCGCCGTCTGGTCCCGAAAGATAAAAATCCCCTTTCAGTGGGCTTATGAAGACTCTCCCCCGGTACGGCGCGCCATCAAAAAGGCCCATGGGGTCTATGCGGAAGCAGAATTTCTTCGGGATGTGGCCCAGGATTTTTACCGCTTGGCCCAACGCCCCGGCCTGCTACCCAAGCCCGTGCCGATTCCGGAAGGCCCCTTCCAAAAATCAGAACGGCCCTTGTGTGTTTTTCTGGGTCGTTTTGATGGCGCCAAACGTCCCGAGCGGTTTTTTCAATTGGTGAGCCAACTGCCGGAAGTGGACTTTATCGCCATCGGTCGCTCCCACGAAGCCAGCCATCAAAAGCACCTGGAAGAGCGCTATTTCCACCTGCCCAATCTCACTGTTTCAGGAGATTTTATCGATCAATTTCAGGACAATACCCTGGATAACATATTGGCCCGGGCCTGGATCCTGGTCCACACCGGCCCCCGGGAAGGACTCGCCACCTCGTTTCAGGAAGCCAGCGCCCGGGAGATGGCCATCCTTGCCTATGTCAATCCCGGGAATTATGTCCGCCGCTTCGGAAAGGTGGTCCCTGACGATGGCGGCACCGACACCATGGCAGCAGCTCTCCAATCATTGATCCACTCCGGTGGTTGGCGGAAGATGGGCAAGCAGGGACGCGCCTGGAATTTGGCCAACCATAGTGTCCAGCATTCGGTAGAAGAGCATATGAAGGTCTATCGGGGACATCTGGAGCAACAGAGGGGGGGGTAGGGGGAGAGTGTTGCGTTTGTTTTACATGTAGTGTAAAAATTTATTTTTCCATCTGTTTGGGGTATTATCTTATATCTTGTTGTTTTATTTGATTTTTATTCTTGGCATCCATCTTGTAATATCTTCTCCTCAAACGCGACAATTATGTCATTTCTCGGGAGGAGTGAATCATGATTTCCATCAAACATGTCACCATCGCCATGGCCCTGACCGGCACCATCGCTCTGACCCAGGGTCTGCCCCAAGCCTACGCTTACGACACCGAAACCATCTATCAATCCACCAATCTGGATGGCCATCAAGTGTTTGCCGAGTGTAATCCCGGCGGTGGGACTGATTGTGACTGTAGCGACAGCGATGTCGTCATCGAAAGCCATGCAGAGTATGGTGAAGTCACCTCCAATCCCTTTCTCAACAACACCTACGTCAACGCCATCGGCTATAAAAAGTTTTATGAAGGACTGCCCAACGGTGAGCCCCTGGATCTGGGACAATATATCTATCGTGGCCAGGTACGCCTCACTGAAAACCCCTTCCCCAACCCCTATCAGGTGGACAACGCCCAAGCGGTGCACATGATGATCCAGTTTTACGATGGGCGGGATGAGCTGTATGTCAGCAACAAGACCTCCCTGGAAGGGGTGATCTATTGGGAACTCAACCCTTGGGTACCCGACTCCGGTGCGATCAAGATCGGTACCGGCACCACCCACCAGGATTTTTATCTGAAACCAAGCGGTATCGTGGTCAACCCGGATCAGGAGTGGCACCAGTTTGAGCTGGCGGTGGATCTGAAAACCCAGACCTATCTCCACGTCAAGATCGGTGAGCAGCAAGTGGATCTCACCGGGCTGCCCATGACCAAAGTGCACCATCCGGATTGGGGGAATGACATGGCCCTCTCCATCACCACCGAATCCATGGCCTCCTGGCCGCAATATACCTGCATTCTGCCCTTCCGCTGGGCTACCCGGTTCCGCAACCTCGATTTTGAGCGGGTGATTCAATAGGGCACGTCGCGGTCAAAATGGCCAGAGGGGGCTCAACTGTTGGGATGAAAGCGAGGGGAAAGTCAATCGAAATGGAGATGAGGGGGGAAACCAACCGGGATTGAGACAGGGGAGTCAACACCCGGTTCAACCGACGCGAGTCTGGGTATGTTCCTTTGAGGGAGGGGGCAGAACACCGAGGCTCGCGTCTTTACGTTAAGCGCTAAATGCCCTTGAACGGGCGCAGGGAGGGGAGCGCGCCAAAATCCCCTTCGAGATAGTTTTTCTGGAGGGGAGCCCCCTTGGCCACTTCAAAGTCGGAGAGGGGAAAGAGCTGACTGCACCGCTCACTACTACGCTCCACCAGCCAAAATTGATCCCGACGAAAGAGAGTGTTGTCCAAAAGCGCGGTATCGTGGGTGGTGCTCACCAGTTGGGCCTGGGTATTGTTGATTTCGGGGTTGTGGATCAAGCTGAAGAGAAATTTGACCAGGTTGTGGTGAAGGCTGGTATCCATCTCATCCATGAACAAAACCCGCCCCTCTCCCAAAATATTCATCCAGGGCCAAGCCAGGGCAAAGAGCTTTTGAGTCCCCCGGGATTCGGTCTCCCAAGGAAGATAAACCCCTTTGCCGGTGTCGGCGGTGGAGCGTTCGAAGCGGACCTCGTTGACCTCCTGGCTGGCCATCTCTTTTTGCAGGGCCAGACGCACCTCGGGGGGGAGATCGTCCATGTTGAGATCCCCCACGGTGCGGGTCTCCACCTGGATCCCTTCGATATCGATATCCGCCTGGTTGAGAAATTTCATCACCCGGTGGCGTCCTTCGATCTCTTTGCACAGCGAAGTGGAAAATTCCCGGCTTATTTCGGCATGGGGCCTGAAAACCCGCAGGCGTTTATCAAACCAATCAAAAACCGGTTTTAAGGGGGCGCTGTTGAGCTGAATCGCGGTGGAGAGAAACAGAGCGTTATCCCGGGTGGCCTCCCGCCACACTTCCCGATTGCCGGGGAGATGTTTTTTGTGCAGGGTCCACTGGGTTTCACCGGTGGTGGCGTCGTGGAAGCGTTCAAACCAGCGCTGGGCCCGTCCTTTGGGAAAAGCCAGAAGCCATTCGTGCCAGACCCGCTCCCGGGTGGCGGCAAAGCCGTATTGATAGCGCACCCCCCCTTCCACAAAGATCATCTCGAAGGTACTGGGCTGCTGGCTGTTTTTGGAGTTGAGCAAAAAAGGATTGACCTCAATCTCATCCCCCTCCTGGCCCTTGGCGGAATTAAGCACAAAATTCCACATAAAGAGCGCCGCACGGATCAGATTGGACTTGCCCGAAGCGTTGGGGCCGTAAATAACGGTGGACTTCAGGAGCTTGGGCAGGCGGGGCAATCCGGTGGAAAAGCCGTTGTCCGGCATCTCCCGATAGGAGCCGGAAGCCGCCATACTCAGGGTCTGGGTTTCACAGAAGGAAAGAAAATTGGTGACGCTAAATTCAATAAGCATGAATCGTTCCGGCCACAGGTGTTCGAAGGATCAGGGGGAAAGCCTCTATTCTCCACCGACCGTCAAGGTAACACGGATTGATGGCGCATGAAATGGTGATGAAAAACAGAAGCTGAAACCGCTATCGCTCCTATCTATCAACCTCCCCCTGATTTTATAGCAATTCAAATCAAGAATTGGACATATGCCGCTGTACTTTTTCTGTCATTCCCGCGAATGCGGGAATCCAGGGGGGCTGGCGCGAACCTTTCCAAAATCTTGTATCACTTTCAGCAAAACACCGACCTTTCTTGAAGATTTGGTTTTTCCTTGAGGGCAATCATCAGCTCCCTGGATCCCCGCCTTCGCGGGGATGACGAGTCAGGGAAGAGTGTTCAATTTTGAGGTAGAACTGCTATACCAAAACAGCTGGGCTCACGCTGATCCACTCAAGGTCCGGCTCTCATCAAAAATACTCCTCACGATTGAAAAAACAGGCCTTGGGAGCACATGCATCCCGATAACAACCTGCTCAACGGTTTTTCCACATTTTGTCAGCTATTTATCCACCGGTTATCCACGGCTTGCTCACCGGTTATCCACGACCTTATCCACAGCCTGCTCACAACATTTGGTTCGAGCCTGCTTGATGCAACGCCGTTTTCATTGATGTGGTTCGCACAGCTCACCCCACCCCACACGGGTTACTCTTTTCCACCGGTTATCCACCGCCTATCCACAGCTTATCCACCGGTTATCCACCACTTATCCAACACCTGCCCACAGCTTATCCACTCCCTTATCCACCGATAACCCACCGCCTGTTCAACCACTTATCCACCCGTTATTCCCCCACTTATCCACAGGCCGAAACCCTGTTTTTGGCAACAAATTCAATCCATACCATCAGGACAACCCCGAAACCCGCTCCAACAGCGGTGGGGAGGCAGTATTGACATCCACCCCGACGCTGTTGACCGCATCCTCCA
>JADFZT010000058.1 GCA_015232395.1 Magnetococcales bacterium
GGTGAGATTTTCACATCAAGCAGTCAACTGGCCTGGGAATGCTATCAAGCTTGAACGGACTTTTTTCGGGGGACTCATGAAAGAGCTCGGAGAGAGTCGGCATTAGATGTTCTGAAAGTTTTCCACCAAGCAGTATGCGAAATTAAATCGCCCCTAAAAGACATCGTAGAGCTAGTCAAATGCTTTAACGGAAAACAGAAAGAAAATTTTTTCTCAAAAGACGATATATTGCTTGATGAAACAGAAAGACATCGCATTGACAAAATACTAAAAAACCTTAACTTAGAAGGAATCAAAGAATCTGATGAAGACAAAGAAAATGGCAAATTTGTCCTCAAAGGAAACAACTTGGGAGAGACAAGAAAACAACTAATAATATGGCTAAATGCTTTAGAGATAGCTGCAACAGCTTGGAATCACCATATAGGAGACAGGGAGATTATTGAGGTCGAACTGAGGAATTTCATTTCGAGCGGAGAATCATTTTATTTGGGAGAGATTGTTTTAAGCCTCAGATACCCATTCTACCCTTCATTAAAAGAGATGGTGATTGATGTTAACAACAGAAACCGGTCTACAGGAAAAGAACAGATCGACTGATTGACGACCTAAACACACTTTTACCTCTACAACTCCACACTATATCCCCATGTTAACCTCCTTGAGCTGTATACTCTAGACTGCCTTAGGATCTCTTAATCTTATTGACAGCAGATAAACTGACCGGTTCCCTTGTTCAACACCAGAAAGGACAGGGTAGCAAAAAACACACCAACAATCAATGAAAACATGGCATGGAGCCGTCACAGCCATACTTGCTCAAAGCATTATTGCACACAAAATTTCTGGCGCTCAAGGAAACATCGGACACACCCTACCTCCTGGCAAACCTCAGTCACCCTTCACCCACTCCTACCGGGGGGGCCTCTCCCGATGAACCGGACCTCCATTTGTTAAGCGCCTTGCGGACATATCCCAGCTGATGCCTGAAAGAGCTATTGACGCGCCACACCGGATGAGCTGGCACCACCATGCAGAGAGGAACAACAAACAAATTAACAGGCAACTATTTCACCAGCTTGAGGCGGGGGGGGGAGCGGTCGGGCGGGGGGGGGGGTGTCGCCATTATCCGGAGACTTGCCCTCACCATCGATCACCTGAAACACCGGCTTGGCGGCTTTGGGCGTGGCTTTGGCCGAAGCGCCAGCGGGCTTAGCCTGGGGCATGGGCTCGCCGGATTCCTGGGAGGCGGCCCGGTCGGGACGATCAGCACCGTGCTGGGCTTGCAGAGAGCGGGAAAATTCGTAATTTCGGCGGATGGGCTCGGGCATGGAGTCGGGCCAATACATGCCGTGGCCGGTGTCGGGATTGAGAGCCCCCCAGAGGGCGGAATAGGGAATAATGCAGTAGTGGGGAACGCCCCCAAAACGCAACTCAGACTCCACCCCCGTTGCGGTAACGTGGATGGGATGGGGCATTTTACGGTTTAAAATCAAACGCAAGCCCTGATCATTCATCAGCCGCCGAGGCACTTCCACCCCAGAGCGTGTGGCGTTCAGATAGAGCATCACCCGCCCTTCATTTTCCAGGAGCAGGCGAACCACGTCAGCCTTACTGTATGATTTCATGTTTTCCATGATACCATTCTATCCTATCCGTACCCTTGAACGATACCTCCCATCGGCGGCAAGCTTCACCGTGCCGACCAGAACCAAATCAGGAGATTTTCATCATGGCCGATGCCCCTCACGAAAGCAGCCACTATAACGCCACCGTCATTAAGCGGATCGACATTACCCCCCAACTCGCCATCTTTCAGGTGCGCCCCGATGATAACAATCTCGCTTTCATCCCGGGCCAGTTTACCGTGCTGGGACTCACCCGGGAGGCCCCCCGGGTACCCGAAGCGGGCCCCGGGGATCCCTATCCACCGGAAAAAGCCGGACGCTTGATCCGACGGGCCTACTCCATCAGCTCCGGCAGCGAGGAGAAGGCCTTTTTGGAGTTTTATGTCTCCATGGTCACCAGCGGTGAACTCACCCCCCGCATTTTTGCTCTCCAGGAGGGAAGCCGCCTCTTCGTCGGCAAAAAAGCCTCCGGGGTGTTCACCCTGGACAGCGTGCCCCAGGATAAAAACATTCTTCTGGTGGGCACCGGTACCGGGCTTGCGCCCTACATCTCCATGGTGCGCACCCTGGCGCTGGGCATCGGCTGCCCCATCCGCCCTCTGGCCGTTCTCCACGGGGCCAGCTATTCCTGGGATCTGGGCTATCGGGGAGAGCTGGAAGGCCTGAGCCGACAGTGTCCCAAATTTGGCTATATTCCGGTCATCTCCCGTCCCCAGGAAGATGGCGACTGGAATGGCCGTACCGGGCGTCTCAACGACTGGATCACCCATCCAGAACTTCCCGACGCCTGCGGTTTTGACCTAAGCCCCGAGCAGACCCACGTCTTTCTCTGTGGTAACCCCGGCATGGTGGAAAATGCCGCAGCCCAGCTCCAGGAAAAAGGTTTTGATCCCGGCAGCCGTAAAGAGCCCGGCAACCTTCATCTGGAAAAATATTGGTAGGCGTCCACCAGCCCCGCCTCCCCTCCAGGGGGCAGGCGGGGTCGTTTTTCTCTCTTGCCTGCCACACCCTGATGGATCAAACCAAAATCAAGAGGTCGCCTTCTGCAGCCGGTCCCACTCGGTGAGATAATCCAGCAGGTGATTTTTGCCGTTCTTTTCCGCTTCGCTTTTCAGCAGCTCCCGCACCAACTCCTGTTCGGATTCATATTGAGAGGTGGAGAGATGGCCACCAAAATGGGCCATGCGCAGCCACACCAGAAAGGTGGTCACCGCATCGGTTTCGTTATAGGCGATGATCCGATCCAGGCGTCCTTCAAGCCACATGGGGGGCACCGATTCGCCATCCATCTCCATCTTGCCGGGAATCCCCGAAAGAGTCGCCATTTCGTTCAAAGAGGGGGATCCCTGGCCCCAACCCGGGGTGGCGACATCTTTGAGGTCGATGTTGAAATCGCTCCCCTTGGCAAAATAGTCCACGCCCTCCCAGGGTTTGTTGGGACGACGACAAAAAGCGGGCATGGAAAGACCGTGGATGATGCCCCGCTGCACCAGAATGCGCATGTCGGCGGCGATGGAGTTGTAGCCTACCATCTGGGGCTGACGCTCCCCCATCGCTTTTAAAAATTTTCCCACAATGGTCTTTTCTTCGGTCTCAGGCCCAGTGGTTTCACGGGGCATGGAGAGCAGCCGCAGAGAGGGCCAGCCATCCTTGTTGACCTGACGCTGGATGGCGGCGATGGAGACCAGGCGACACATGACGGTCTTGAGATAGGGCTGGGGATTGTTTTCGTCCGCCCCGCCCTCCTGCCACATCCGCTCCATCACCTGGGCATCCGGGGTCTCCTCGTCAAGCTTGTAGAGCAGCCGCCCGGCTTTGGGATCCGGCACCCATTCCGCATCATAAGCCCAGACCAATTTTTTGATATTCTTGAACATTCAAGCCCCCTTTGGGGATCGTTACGGAGCCTGTTGCAACAGGCTCTACGGGTTGGTTCCAAGCCCCCGGAAGGGATTTATTTGGTGGAAAAAAGCCGGGCCAGCCAACCACCGGCCTGTTCGGTCACGGAAGGCTTGGGGGCATCGGGTACTGGGCTGTCGGGGGGGCTCAACTCCTCGATGGGATATTGCGCCAGGAAGAGAATCTGGCGTACGGCGAGTTCGGTCATATATTCCAAAGAGCGGCCCGCTTCCGGAGGGTTGGGGGTGCGGGCAGCCAGAGCTGTGGCCAAAAGACCCGCCGCACCCACCGGTGAAGCCGACGCCACACCGGAGGCCACAACCCCCCCAGCGGTCATGGCACCGATCTCCACGGCATCCGGCTTACGATAGGGGGTGGATTCCACCTGCAACCGCAAGGTGCGTATCACCCGCCCCTGGAGGCCATCGATAAAATAGACATCCCAATCCACCATCCCCGGACTCATGGCACTTGAATTGCGGAGCACCCGGGGGGAGATATACATGACGGTGGACCAGTTGTTCCGGCGGCTCAGGTTGATCGCCTCGCCCAGATGACGGGCCGGGGTGGACTCCTGGATCACCACCCGGGCAAAATTACCCGGCATAAGCTGCCGCTGGATTCCCAGGGTATAGTTGACCAACACCTCATCCAAGCCCGCCCGCTGCTGGGTCACCGGCAGGAGATGCACCTCGGCAAAGGGACCAAAAGCGCTCCCCTCCTCGGCAGAAGCCTCCCAACACACCTGCAACCCTTCGGCAGGATATTCACACCCCCGGCGATAGAGGGAAGCGCCCTCAGCCAGGTTGATGCCAATCATTCCTGCCACAAGCAGGAGAGAAGCCAGTCGTTTGCCAAACCATCCGTTGATCTTCAAGGGAAGACTCCACCACCATAAGACGTAGAAACCCAAGCCCCTCCCCAAGGGAAGAGACCGGCCATGGGGGCAATGATGCAAATTTCAAGCCATCAGACTCTCAATCCGATCCATCAAAAAACGACCCAGAGGCAAAGCGCAGGTGAAGGCGGGAGAAACGGCATTGAGCAGGTGAAAGGAGTGGGCGTCTCCCTGATAGATAAAATCCATCTCCAGGCGACGACTGGGTAGATGAAGCAGTTGGGCACGGATACCCGGACGGCCCCAACGTCGATAGTGCGCCGGGTCCACATCCCCCACCAGCTCACCAGCCAGCCGGGCCAGGCGGCTTTTGCGATATTTGCCCAACTCCTGGAAGGCCAAACGACGGAAGTTAAAGTGGTTACCCCAAAAAAGCCCCGCCTCCCGAGACAAAATTTCCCCCATCTCCTTCAGACGAAACCCTTCAAACCCCTGATAATGCTCCCGCCAAAAGGCCGGTATCGCCGTGGGGCCGATTTTGATACCACCCCCCACCCCCACGGTAAAGTGCACCCCCAGAAAGGGATTATCGAGGTTGGGTACGGGATAGATGTGGGTCTTCAGGCTTTCGGGGGGCTCATCCGAATAGAGATACAGGCCTTTGAAGGGGAGGATGGCATATTCCCTGGCGAAACCGAACCCATGGGCTACCCGGTCGGCATGGAGACCGGCGGCATTGATCAGATAGCCCGCCGCCATCGCCCCACCACTGGTTTCAATCTCCACAGCCCCATCACTCTCCCCCCTCTGAATCCGCTTGCCCCCCAAAAAGCGCCGTTGCGTCAGGATTTCCACACCTGCCTGACGGGCATCTTGAACCAAAGCCGCCATCACTTCCACAGGATCCACCGAAGCGGTGGTGGGGGCGAAGAGGGCTTTCTCCACAGTGCGCGCCCGGGGTTCGATCTCAAGAGCCTCTCTGGCAGTCAGCTCCTCCAGGGCCACACCATTGACCCGCCCCCGACGCAACAGCTCCGCCAAACCGGGTAGATCTGCGTGGGATCGGGCCACCACCAGCTTGCCACACCGACGAATGGAGAGCTTGCGGCTCAGGCAATATTCTGTCAGCTCCCGATTGCCCTCCCGGCAAAAACGGGCCTTGAGGGAGTCGGCGGTATAGTAAAATCCGGCATGGAGCACGCCACTGTTGCGGCCACTGGCGTGGGTGCCGGGTTGGCGTTCCTTTTCCAACACCACCACCCGCATCCCTGGATGACGCTTCCTGACCTCCAAAGCGAGGGTAAGCCCCAGCACCCCACCGCCAATGATGAGAAAATCGGTGGTTTCGGTCATGAAGCGTTGATTTCCGTCATGAGTGGCTGGATTCGACCGGGAGGGCCGACCAAGTCCCTGAAATGGAGTGAAGCATGACTGACTGGAGCTGATCAGCTGGAGCCCCCAAACAGCGTTTTCCCCTACGCCACCCTATTCACTGCCATAGCCGAATCGATCAATAAAGGGCGCGATGGTTTTCTTCAGCTCTTGCAAATGGGATTCATAACGTCTCCAGCGATAGCGCGAGGTGTCGTAGATGGGTCTCGCCACCTGCTGATAACTGGGAGTGTAGACGCCGATTACTTCCTTCTTGGCGTGCTCGTGGAAACCGTACACTGCCGGATCCCATTCCACCTGAAGAAATGCCAGAAGCTTGCTGGTCTCCCCCTTGAAATCGGCCACAAGATCCTCATAGCGGACACTGTGCCAATGAAATTCAAACTGCTCGACATACCCTTCCCAGAGCCCCATCACCCGGCTGTAGAAGTGGCCGGTATCGGCCAGGGTATAAAAATTGGCCATGGCATTATTGAAACCAAAACGTTGCATGAAACAGCTGAGACAAACATCTAAAGGATGACGCAAGGCAAATACCATCTTGGCATTTGGGAATAGACGTAATATCAGAGGAATGTGAACGGTGTTCAGGGGGTTTTTGTCCACAATGCGGCCCCCTTCCCGAGGCACCACATATCTGGCTGCCTTGTTGAAATATAATTTCCTGAGCCTCTCAACCTCCTCATCATCCAATTCAGCCAATTGTCCCGGATAGGGACGGCTGGTTTCATTCAAATTTTCCCGTACGGCCTGGAGAAGTGGTTTTTCCTCCAGAACCTGAAAACGGGGATGGCACTCCAAGATTCGATCTAGCAAGGTGGTGCCGGAACGGGGAAAACCAAACAAAAAAACAGGATCATTGCCACCATCCTTCCTGGAGACCGGGGGGGACCAACCACCTAGAATTTTTGTTTTATAAAACGCTTCCAGCCTCGAAAGCTGACCCAGATAATTTTCCTTGTCGATTCCCCTCTGTCCCGCCCGTCGCTCCTCGATCCGGTTGAAATCAGTAAAGCAGGTCATGGCCTGATCGATCTGCCCCACATTGTCGCAAAGCAAACCCAACTCATGGAGCAGCTCAGATCGGCGGATGAGGGGAAACTGCTTTTCGGACAACAGCAAAGCCATACGTCCGATAACCGCCTGCTGGCCCTCCCCTGTCCGCCGGGCCAGAGTTCCGGAAAGCTTGGTCAAGAGTGGGTCCGCCGGTTCCAAGGCCAATCCCTTCGCCACCATTCTGACGGCCTCTTCCAAACGGGACACACTTTCATAAATAACAGCCAGACTGGTTATGGCTTTTACGTTTTGCGGATTCTGAGTGATGATGGCATGAAAATAAGCAATCATCTCCTCAACGTGGCCATATTTATGTGGAATGGCACTCAAAATATTCTGAACATCAGCGCGGCCTGGACTCAACGCCACGGCTTTTTGAAACTGCTGTTCCGCTGCTGCCGGTTGATCCAGCTTCACATGGGCCAAGCTCAGATTGAAGCGCGCCTCCAAAAAATCGGGTTTCAGCCTGATCGCCGTCTGTAGCGGTTGAACGGCCTCCTGGAAACGCCCCAAATGTACCAGTAACCAACCCAAATTATTGTAAGCCTCGACAAGTTGGGGATCGAAGGTCAGGGCTGCCTTATATTGTTCGACTGCCTCATCAAATCGCTCCAGCTTTTGCATGGCATATCCCAGATTGCATATCACCCTGGCAAAATCGGGTTTGAGCCTGAGGCACTCCTGAAACTTGGCGATAGCTTGGTCATCCCGCCCCAACGCCAGGAGAGCCGCGCCCATGTTGTTGAGCGCTTCCACATGATGGGGCTCAAGCGCAATGACCTTCTGACAGCAGCCAAGCACCTCTTCATACCTTTTCCCGGCCAACAGGACGTTGCTTAAATGATAGTGATAGAAAGCGTTGTCGGGATTTTTTCGCACTGCCCGCTTGATCAGGGTTTCAGCCACATCCAGCTTGCCTGCCGCCAGTGCGATCAAGCCCAGGAGCTGGTTGGCATCGCCATTATCCGGCTGGTGTTGCAGAACCTGCCGGTAAAGCTGCTCCGCTTGGTGCAGACGCCCTGCCTGATGGTGTCCCCAAGCCGCCTGCAGTAACCCTCGAATGTCCACCACACCTGGTTGCGCTTTCCCTGATCGCCTACCCATTGGTGCGCCAACATTCCTGCTGCGTTTTCCACCCCGTTTTTTCATGTGCCTCTTTCCACGATCAGACTGATTGCAAACTTGGTTTCACTTGATTTCAGGAGTGTTCCATCAAAAAAAGGGGTCACCCCAATTGATCGAGCCCTTCCCGCACCTGGGCCATGGCCTCTTCGAGTTCCTGAGCGAGAGCTGGAAAGACCGCCTCACTGCCATCGCGGATGGCCCCCTCCAACGCCTGAATCACCATGACCAACCGGCTGGCGGAAAGATTTCCCGCCACCCCCCGCAGAGAGTGGAGCAGATTGGCCGCACGGGCCAGGTTGCCGCTGTTCAGGTGGGTGACAATTTCATCAACGATTTCGACTCTTTCCGCCCGGAAACCCAGCAAAATCCTCCGAAACAACTCCCGGTCCCCATCCAGTCTTTCCAAAGCGGTGGGGATATCGATGCCCGGCAGCCGATCCGGCAACTCTCCGCTCGTGGCCGACTTTTTAGGGGCTCCAGCTGCTTTTTCCTGAGTCATGACGCTCTCCTTGCGTCCACGAGGTACGATCCATCGCTCCAATAGTCCCAACAATCGTCTGATATCCAACGGTTTACTCAGATAATCATCCATCCCCGCAGCCAGACACTTTTCCCGTTCCCCAGCCATGGCGTGGGCGGTCATGGCAATGATGGGCAGCTTGCGATACCGGAAGCGGCTCCGAATCGCCCGAGCGGTCTCATAGCCATCCATCTCAGGCATCTGCATATCGGTAATCACCACGTCAAAATCGGCCCCGGGGCTATCCAATGCTGTCAGTGCTTCCAGGCCATTGCCAGCCGATGTCACCACCAACCCCCGGCGGGTCAAAAGGGAACGGACCACCTCTCGGGAAGGCTCATGATCCTCAACCAACAATACCCGAGCCCCCTTGATAGCCGAAAGATATCCTTCATCCTTCCCCCTCTCAGGCGTTGGCACCTCGGAGGCCTCTCCCCGCTCAAAATGCAACTCGAAGGAAAAGCGTATTCCATATCTTATACAACGCTTTCCAGCCATTCACCTCTCAAACTGTTGAATCATTCTCTCAGTCGATTCAAATCCCTCTTTCCTGGAATTTTTTCATCTCTCCCTGGTCCAATGATCGGTCTACCCCCTACTTGAAAACAGGATGGCCGATGGCTATATCAAAATAACAGCAGGCCCAACAACGACCATACCGGTATGTTGGCTGAAGAGCCAAGCGTCCAGATCAATAGACAACGAAAAATCGGTACGGTTTTGGGCTCCATCGCTTGGCAATCCCCCTTGGATGATCCAAAATGGGCTGACTGCTGTTAAATTCCGGCAAACTCTCCTCCCCATTTTTCAACGATGAGGTGGCAACTGATGAACACCATGCGGACGACGATTCTTCTGGCAGGCCTGACCGCCCTTTTTTTGGTGGCCGGGCAAGCCCTGGGTGGCCGATCCGGAATGATGATTGCCCTGGTTTTGGCGGTAGGGCTCAACTTTTGGGCCTACTGGTTTTCCGACCAGGCGGTGCTCTCCATGTATGGTGCCCGGCAGGTGGGTCCCCAGGAGGCTCCGGAGCTTTACAGCATTGTCGAAGAGCTTTCCCGGCGGGCCAACACCCCCATGCCACGGGTTTTTCTCATCGATGACCCCACCCCCAACGCCTTTGCCACGGGGCGGGATCCCGAACACGCAGCGGTGGCTGCCACCAGCGGCATTCTGCGCATCCTCAACCGGGAGGAGCTGGCCGGGGTGATGGCCCACGAGATGGCCCATGTCATCAACCGGGACATTCTCATCGGCACCATCTCCGCCACCCTGGCCGGAGCCATTACCACCATGGCCAACATGGCCCAGTGGGCGATGATTTTTGGCGGACGCCAGGATGAAGAAGGGGGCGGTGCCGGGGGATTTTTAATGATGTTTCTGGCCCCCATCGCCGCCATGCTGATACAAATGGCGGTCTCCCGCTCACGGGAATATCTGGCGGATGCCGAAGGGGCGCGACTGTGCGGCAATCCCTTGTGGCTGGCCAGCGCTTTAAACAAACTGGACGCTGGCAACCGCCGAACCCACCTCCGGGAGGCTGAAAGCCATCCAGCCACAGCACACCTTTTTATCGTCAACCCCTTAAGCGGTGGCACGCTGGGGTCTCTTTTTTCCACCCATCCACCCATGGATGAGCGGGTCAACCGTCTACAACGCATGGCTAAAGGCCGATCCTGATGATCAAAATTGCACCATCCATTCTATCCGCCGACTTTGCCCGCCTGGGAGAAGAGATCCAAGCTGTGGAGGCCGCCGGGGCTGATTATATTCACGTCGATGTCATGGACGGCCACTTCGTCCCCAATCTCACCATCGGCCCTCCGGTGGTCAAAGCGGTCGGTCGGATCGCCACCAAGCCCCTGGATGTCCACCTGATGATCACCCCGGTGGATCCCTACATCGAAGCCTTTGCCAAAGCCGGGGCGGAGGTGATTACAGTCCATGCCGAAGCGGTGGTGCATCTGGATCGCACCTTGAATCTCATTCGGGAGTTGGGCTGCCGTCCGGGTCTCGCCTTGAACCCCGCCACCCCGGCCTGCAACCTGGGCAACGTGATGCACCTGCTGGACATGGTGGTGCTGATGAGTGTCAATCCCGGTTTTGGTGGCCAATCCTTCATCCCCAACACCCTCAAGCGTATCCGCCGGGTGCGCAAGATGATCGAGGATTCGGGCCGCGCCATTGAGCTGGAAGTGGATGGGGGCATCAAACCCAACAACATTGCCGAAGCCGCCCAAGCGGGAGCGGATGTCTTTGTGGCGGGGTCGGCGGTCTTCAACCAACCCGATTATGCCAAAGAGATTACCGCTCTTCGGAGCAACGCCCAGGCGGCAATCCGTTAGTGCCTACCGATAAGCCAACCGGCACCAAACGTAAAACCCTGTCGATCAAGCCCACGGGCGGCGTCACAAAAATCGTCGTCAAAAAACGTCCCGGCGCCCGTCGCAAGGCCTCTGCAAAAAAACGTCCGGGCACGTCCGAAAGATCCCCTTCGTTCAAACCCGGAGGAGAGACCCGGGGAGCCTCCTCGGCCAGTCGGGAGCGGGGAGAGTCCCAAGGCACCCCCTTTGGGGAAAAACCCCGGGAAAACCAAAAAACATCCCGCCCGATTCAATACCGGGGCATGCCGGGCAAATCCCCCTCGGAATATCGCAAGGAAAGAGCCCAAACGCCTCTGCCACAGGAGCCTCTGGAAAAGCCGGACGCGCCGCCCCCTATGGCCAAGCGCCCGGACCAGCAGGAGGATACCTTCAGGGAAAAACGCCCGGAGAGACCGGATACGGATAGCCCCTCTGGGGAAAAGCGTTCCGGCAGACTCTGGACAAAAACAGCCCCCACCAAAATGCGTCGTGACCGGCAAGAAAAATCCGGAGCGGTTCGTCTCTGGTTTCCAAAGGGCCACGACTCCCGCACCGCTGCCATTCGGGTGGTGCTGGGGGTACTTCGGGATGGAGAAGCCCTGGATAGCGCTCTCGATTATCACCTGGAGCGGGTGCAGGGGCTATCCGGTCGGGATCGGGGCTTGGCGGTGGAGATTGCCACCGGCACCATCCGCCACTTGAGCCTTCTGGATCATCTCCTGGGTTGCGCCATGACCCGGGGGATGCCTCCCAAGGATCACTTTCTCTGGGCTGTGTTGCGAACGGCCAGCTACCAGATCCACTTCATGCGCATTCCCGCCCGGGCTGCCGTTCATGAAGCGGTCGCTCTGGTTAAAAAATCCCCGGATCTGCCCCGGGCCGGATTCATCAACGCCGTGCTGCGCAGGGTGACCGATCAGGACCGGGAAAAACTCCTGTCCACCCTCACCAACCCCACCAGCCGCCGGGCCATCACCTGGTCCCACCCACCGTGGCTGGTGGCCCTCTGGGAGTCGCAACTGGATGGCCCCCTCCTGGAACAACGCCTGGCTGCCAACAATATCCCCGGCCCCCTCACCCTGCGGGTCAACACCCTGGTAACCAACCGTCAGGAAGCTCTGGCCGCCTGGGGAGAGAGAGCCCGACCCACCGATTTTTCCCCGGAAGGGGTCGTGATCACGGGGGGTGGTCCCATCTGGGAGCTGCCGGGGTTCAAGGAGGGGTGGTTTGCGGTGCAGGATGAAGCGGCGCAACTGGTCTCCCGGCTGTTGGATCCCCGGCCCGAAGAAAAAATTCTCGACGCCTGTGCCGCGCCAGGAGGAAAAACCGCCCATCTGGCAGCCCTGGCCAACAATCAGGCCCACATCACAGCCCTCGACAGCAATCCCAAACGCCTGGAAAGGGTGCGGGAAAATCTGGAGCGTCTTCAGGTCCAGGGGGTGGAAGTGATGGCGGCAGATGCGGGCGATTTCAGCGTGGGAGATCCTTCATCAACGGAAGAAAATCCCCTCCAAACCGCCCCCCCCCTCTTCGACAAGGCCCTGGTGGATGCCCCCTGTCTTGGTACCGGGGTCATCCGTCGCCATCCGGATATCAAATGGCGTCGGAAGCGGGACTCCCTGGAGCGGATTATCCAAGAGCAAGCCCGGATTTTAAATCAGGTCGCCGCCCAGGTACGCCCGGGGGGGGTGCTGGTCTATGCCACCTGCTCCCTGGAAACCGGGGAAAATGAACAACAGATCAGCCACTTTCTCGAAACCCACCCCGAGTGGCAACCAAGCCCCCTGGATTCAGAGCGGGAGGGACTACCCGAAGCGAGCATCACTCCCCGTGGCGAGTTCCGCTCGGAGCCGGGGTTGGAAGGGATGGATGGTTTTTTTGCAGCGCGGTTGGTAAAAAATATTGAATCCCCTTAAACAGGGTATTAATGGTTGCCTTTTTACACTCTTTTCCATAGTGTTACCCAGAGGTGTTATCGGGTGCTTTCCGCCCTGCCTGCCAATCTCAACCAAATAGAGTGAAATAACCCCAAAAGACTCAATCGGTCGCTCTCTATCGTTGAGGCAATTCAACATGCTGTCTGATGCCTAAACCTTGGATTCACCACGACTTTCATCTCACCAACACCGGCTGTTTGACGGTCGCTTTCCCATGGAGAAACCAACCTCCAACACCCTCAAGCAACCTCCTGATCCAACGCTGCAAACGACTGGACCACCCCCGGCAACATATCCCATCGAGCCCCCAGAGAGGCCCGTTATTTTCTTCTGACCTCAAAACCAAGAAACTATCGAGACTATGAACCTAGCCAAACGTTTTCTGCCCTTTCTGAACTGGTTCCCCATGAGTGGCGGAACCATCCGCGCCGACCTGATCGCCGGCATCACCGTCGCCCTGGTTTTGATTCCCCAATCCATGGCCTATGCCCAGCTGGCGGGACTCCCCCCCTACTATGGGCTCTATGCCGCCTTCATGCCCGGCGCCATCGCCGCCCTCTTCGGCTCCTCCAAGCAGCTGGCAACCGGCCCGGTGGCAGTGGTTTCGCTACTGACCGCCTCCGCCCTGCTCCCCTTTGCCGCAGCGGGCTCCGATCCCTACATCGGCCTCGCCATCATGATGACTTTGATGGTGGGTATGTTTCAGCTCGCCTTGGGTCTCAGCCGCCTGGGAGTGGTGATCAGCTTTCTCTCCCATCCGGTAATCATCGGCTTTACCAACGCCGCCGCCCTGGTGATTGGCCTCTCCCAGCTCTCCAAAATTTTCGGGGTCAAGATGGGCCGGAGCGAAAGCTTCATGAACGACATCTGGCAAGTGGTGCTTCAGGTGGGGGATCTTCACTTTGTCACCCTGCTCTTTGGGGTGGCCGCCTTTACCATCATGGTCGTTTTGAAAAAGAAAAAACCAAAATACCCCAACGTGTTGATCGCCGTCAGTGTCACCACCATCATCAGCTGGATGATCGGCTTCGAAAACATGGGCGGCAAGGTGGTCGGCACCATTCCCGAGGGGCTGCCGAAATTTGCCTTCCCGGAGCTGGATTTGGCCACCATGGCCCAGCTTTTCACCAGCGCCATGGTGATCTCCCTGGTAGGCTTCATGGAGGCGATCTCCATCGCCAAGGCGATGGCCGCCAAAACCAAGGACCGCATCGATCCCAACCAGGAGCTGATCGGTCAGGGGCTGGCCAATATCGTCGGTAGTATCGCCCAATCCTATCCCACCTCCGGCTCCTTCTCCCGCTCGGCGGTTAACTTGAGCGCAGGCGCCAGAACCGGGCTCTCCTCTCTCTTCACCGCCCTGGTGGTGCTCATCACCCTGCTCTTTTTGACTCCCCTCCTCTATCATCTCCCCCAGGCGGTGCTGGCAGCGGTGATCATGATGGCGGTGATTGGGCTGATCAACTTCAAGGCCGTAAGCCACGCCTGGCACGCCAACAAGCACGACGGCATCGCCGCTGTGGTCACCTTCGTCGCCACCCTGGGCTTCGCCCCCCATCTCGACAAGGGGATCATGATCGGTGCAGGGCTCGCCATCTTTTTCTTCCTCTTCCGGGTAATGCGCCCCCGGGTGGCCATCCTCGGACGTTACAAGGACGGCACCCTCCGGGATCTCCAGGTCCACCCCACCCTGCCCACCGATGACCGCATCATCCTCATCCGCTTCGACGGGCAACTCTTCTTTGCCAACATCACCTATTTTGAGGACTCCATCCTGGGTGCTCTTGCCGATAAGCCGGACGCCAAATATATCCTGGTGGTGGGCGACGGCATCAACCAGCTGGATGCCTCCGGCGAGGAAGTGATCCACCACTTGGTGGAACGGATGGCAGAAAACAACATCACGATGGTCTTTTCAGGACTGAAAAAACAGGTGCTGGATGTCATGCGCCGCACCAATCTGTTCGATGCCATCGGCGGGGATAACAATATCTTCGCAACGGAAAGCCAGGCCATCGCCGACATGTACCGACGACTGGAGGGTGATCACAAACCGTTGATGCCGGAAGAGAGATTGGCTGAAACTTGATCGTTTAATCCGGGGATGATCTGTTCGGGATCATGGTCTATGAAGAGTCCAGGTCAAGATCAGAAGAGATATAACCATTCGAATCAAGAATTGGGCATATGTCGTTGCTCTTTTGCCG
The DNA here is from genome assembly GCA_015232395.1 of Magnetococcales bacterium. Classification (NCBI taxonomy): domain Bacteria; kingdom Pseudomonadati; phylum Pseudomonadota; class Magnetococcia; order Magnetococcales; species Magnetococcales bacterium. The sequence goes on from JADFZT010000058.1 coordinate 14,966, forward strand.
TTGCTCTTTTGCCGTCATTCCCGCGAAAGCGGGAATCCAGGGAGGCTGGCACGAACCTTTTCCAAATCTTGCCTCACTTTCAGCAAAACACCGGCCTTACTTGAAGATTTGGTTTTTCCTTGAGGGCAATCATCAGCTCCCTGGATCCCCGCCTTCGCGGGGATGACGAGTCAGGTTCCCGGGGATGACGAGTCAGGTTCCCGGGGATGACGAGTCAGGTTCCCGGGGATGACGAGTCAGGGAAGAGTGTCCAATTTTGAGATAGAACTGCTACAGATCAAAATCAAAAGAGATAGATCAAGATCAAAGGAAAAAGAAAAACCGTGGGGGCTTCGCCCCCACACCCCCGGGGGGGTGTAAAGCAAAATCAAAAGAAACAGATCAAAATCAAGATCAAAGGAAAGACCTTGGGGGGAAGGAATCCCCCCCAATCCCCCCCCTCTTTTTTTTTAATAGTTTAAAGTCAAAAGATTTATGCCTCCTTCCATCCGGCAACTCCTCCGCTCCCACGGGATCTTTCCCAAAAAAGGGCTCAGCCAAAACTTCCTCACCGATCCCACCATCTCCAACCAAATCGTCAACCTGGCCAACGTCCACCCAGGCGACAGAGTCGTGGAAATCGGCCCAGGCATCGGCAGCCTCACCCAACCACTCCTCAAACAATGCGAAGTCGTCCACGCCATCGAAATGGATGACCAACTCATCCCCATCCTGAAAGAAACCACACAAAATAAAGGCACCCTCCACATCATCCAGGGAGACGCCCTCAAAATCAATTACACCACCCTCGCCAACCAACTGGGCGGCCCCATTCATATCGTCGCCAACCTCCCCTACCGTATCTCCTCACCCCTCCTCTTCCACCTCCTGGAACAACGCCACACCATCGCCTCCATGACCCTCATGTTCCAAAAAGAGGTCGCCCAACGACTCACCGCCCCACCCAACTGCAAAGACTACGGAGCGCTCACCGTCCAATGCCAAATGTGGATGGATGTGGAAAAAGTGCTGGATGTGCCACCAGACGCCTTCCACCCAGTGCCAAAAGTCACCTCCGCCGTGGTCCACTTCCTCCCCCGGCAAAAACCCGTAGCCGAAATACCCGACCCGGCCTGGTTCAACCAAGTGGTGCGCACCGCCTTCGGTCAACGCCGAAAAACCCTGAAAAATGCCCTCAAACCCCTGGATCCAGATTCAGGAGAGTGGCTCAAAAAAGCCGACATCGACCCCATCCGCCGGGGAGAAACCCTGACCCTGACAGAATTCGCCCACCTGGCCCGAATCGGCTTAGCTAAAGCCATCCCACCTGAAGACACCATCCAATCCTGAACAACAGTTATTCAGTATCGGTAGGAGAAAATTGAGGCTCTGTTGTAGGAGGGGGAACAACCCTTTCCTCTTTCATAACAACCTGTTCCAGCTCAATCAGATACTCTTGACGCAACTCTAGAAACCGGTCCCGGTCATTGACCTTCAAAGCCTCCCAGGCAGCGACTGAAATGGCATGACTTAGCAAAATCTCTTCGCGTTTTGGTGGATCGACTTTTCCCAACGCCAACAGCCACTTCGAGGCCTGAGACCTCTCCTCATCAACCACCTGAAGAATCCGATTGGCTGGCCCTTGTGCCAAATCCCTATCAATACCGGAAGAAAAAATACGCCCCAAAGCACTGGGGCCTTGGGACAAAATATTCTTCCATGGATCTGCAATGAGGTTACCCTGACTGTCACGGGGTTTCTGGTTCAGCAGCATCAACAGGATGGTACGGGCTCGGGCACTACGCATGTCAAACCGCTTTGGAAACGCCTGCGCTGGCTCTTCCAAGTTCATGTTTTTCAAATGTGTGGGATTGTCATTGGCAGCGACCTCATTGCGAAACTCCTTAACCAGGGCACTGATCCGGGATGGATTGCCACTGGCGATCCATCCGGCAAAAGATGAAACCCAAAACCAGCGCCGCAACAAGCTTTTCTGGTTTTCCGTCGGGTCTGGGCGCTGGGAAAAAAAAGCGCTCAGCACCACCAACTGCATGCCGTAGGGAAGTAGCCGACTGCAATTCACACCCATATTCATCAGAAAAGACACAGCCCTTAACAGCGACTGATCAGACTCTTCCACCGCCACCTCTGACAACTTCCTTCGGATTTCCCCTCTTTTTCCCTTGGCTGTCGCCCTGGTCCAGTCAGTCCGGTAGATCTCTTCATCAATGTTGGCCAGGTGAGCCCGAAGGACAAATCGTCGATCAATATCTCCAAAGCCATAACGGTCCAACTGTTCAAGAGAGCGATCAATAATTACATCGAAGCGAAAAGAGGGCTTGCCGGAAGGATCTTCCATATAGGTCAAGGCAGAGGCCATCTGATCGGCAGTCATGGCCCGACCTCTGGAATTCAAACGGGTAAATGTCTCCACCGCCTGAGTCAGGTTGGAATGTTGCAGACGGATAAGCGGAAGTTTGTATCCCTGAAAAGTGCGGGCCAAGGTCTGTACACGACTGACATAGCCCAACCCCTCATCTCCCTGTGCTGCGTTGCGCATACGGTCACACTCAGTGAGCAGATCAATGGTATCGTTCAATTTCCACATGGGAAAATGGAACGCTTCCATGGTTTCTTCCCGTTTGGGATGCTCAAATTCATTCGCACGCGCATCAAACCAAATTTTCCACCGATCCGGATCTTCATCGTCCGTATCCTGCTCGTTCGGCTGCAGGAGAGCCCCCACCAAGGTAGTCAAACGCTGTTGACCATCCAACACATGAGCAATCGTGCTCCCCTCAGGCGCACTGATAACGGTAGTGGTACCGATTCGAGAGGTACTGCTTAGAACAGTATTCGTATCCCACACCAACAGGCTGCCAATGGGAAACTGCTGGCGAATACTGTCCAACAGTTCCCGAATCTGCTCCCGGCTCCACACAAACGGGCGCTGAAAGCGGGGAATGCGGATACGGCCACGTCTGACCTCCTGCAGCAGGTCGGAAATGAAGACAATCTCGGATTTGACTTCTGGAAGGGACTGGTTTTCTTGCATGATCGATTTCCTACACCTCTTTGAGAATCAGCTCCACCAACTGATCCAGCTCTTCAGCGCCATCCCGAAGGACCAAATTATCCTTGGTCCATAGATCGGCAGGCTGCTCCATTATTTTTTTAAAAATTTTTCTCTCAATGGCTGATTTCATATCAACGAAATCTCGCTCTCCAGGCTCCATGTCAAGAACGGTCTCAACTTTTTCTCGGGACTGATGGTTTGATGGTTGTAAAGCCCACGCCTCCAAGGTCTCATCCGGGATATAATTTTCAATAGCGCGCTTAATCAGTACATGATAGACAATTTGGTGCTCTTTACAGCACGCTACGACTTTCCCAACCTGGTTACTCAACCCGCCAGGTTTATCACTGTCCCGATCCGTCAAAACCACCAACCGGAGGGGAATGCCATCCTCACTGGCCTTCGCCATCTGATCATCGATATGATTGGGTAAATCTGTAACACCGCCACCGGAAATATACGTCAAGCCCTGGTCATCCACCTGTTCATACCACTCATTAAAATCATCCCCCCCATAGGCTTTCAAAATTATTTTCAGGAACTTCCCATCTGAAAATTTGTTTTCCACCAAAATTGAAAGAGGCTTATCCAGGTAACAAGCCGCAGGCTCTGCTGGCAGAAAAGTGGCATTTTCCTCCTCCCGGCCAGGGGCACCATTCTCACCAACGACGATGCAACGGGAATGGATTTGCCTATTGGCTGGATAAGCCCCCATCTCAGCTGATTTTTCCATCAACAGCTGGATGTAATTACCCTCACGCGCTACCCGTTGGTACCAACCACTTGCCTCCATCTGGTCGGGATCGGGAATCTCCCAAATATGCACTCCCCTATCCAAGCGTGTCATGATCCAATCAAGATAGCGTTCAGCTGCCGGATCCTGAAGCACATCTGTCCCGAAACGAACCCTCACGATCCTTTCCTTCGATGCACAGCCCCACGCATGGCCCGCACCTCCTGATACCCTTCGGAAAATACCCGCTCCGGCCACCAGGCCACCTCCCCATCACTATCGATGGGGATCTGTTTTACCCGACTTCCCCCTTCCGGCAGATCCTCCACCCAGTACAACCCAACATCGTCAGGATCCATGTTCCCTTCGGCAATACGCCGTCGAATCCGCAACAGCAGGTTTTCGGAGTGTGTTTCCACCACCACCTGCCCCCTACCCGTCTTGGCAGTCGCCATCAGCAAATCTCCCAATGGGGCGTGGGCAGCTGGGTGCAAATGCATCTCCGGCTCTTCCAGAAGATCCAAAAAACCATCCTGGGTGGAAATCTGCCGCTCCAACTGCTGGGTCACAACCGGTAGTACATGCTGCATTCCCTCTCCAGCCATGGCCATATTGATACCAACCCCTCCCCGGCTCAAAGAGGGTTCCGCCACCGCACCGGAAGAGGATAGGGAAAACCGCCAACCTTCCATATGTTTTTCAAACCAGGAGGAAACTCTCTCCTGCAAATCCTGGTCTCCGATAAGACGGCTGATAGCACCACTGCCATGAAACCCCAGAGGTTGAACAGTTTGAAAATGGTCGTAAAACCGTTGAATGGGAGCCCGAAGTGGTCCCAGGTGCTCAATTTTTTCTTCATAGCGGCCAAATCGCTCACGCCATTCACTGAAAAGTGACCGGTACTCTCCAGCCGCCTCACCATGTTCAGGATCTGGCAACATTCCACGGAAAGGAACCTGACCAATCGTTTGATATTTCGCAACTTTTCCATGACCAGGCACCCAATTCCAATCAAACCTCTGACCATCCATCAGCAAGTGAAAACGGGAGACAACCGTATAATCCATATTTTCTTGGAGGCCGAAAGAAGTGCGGCGGATATGCTGGATCTCAACTTTTTTCAAATCCAGCAGGCCCTCTGATGAAACAACCGTCATTCCAAATTCAACGTTCCCATCCGGAAAACGGCCATGGATCAAATCAGGGAAGGTCGCCCCATAAGAGTGACCATCCAGCTTCAATGGAAACTGATTGGGTGACCTGCCGGAAAGGGTGTGCAGCAGCAAAGGGATCAGGCGCAAAATGGCCGATTTGCCACTGTTGTTACGGCCAAAAAACAGCGTCAATGGCCGGATCTCCACTTCAACCGGGTCATTGAATGCTTTGTACCGGGCACAACGGAGGGAACGAATACGCATTTGGGTTCCTTTCCGGATGAATCAAGATCACGCGTGCAACCAAATGATAGAAATATCCAGTATTTTGCCAAGTTGATCAAAAAACAGCAGGCCCAGGATAAAAGAAAAGCCTGCCTTCAACTGGATAAGCCTTGAAGCAATAAACCAACTGCTGAAGCCCTTCCTCTACAACTTTCTCCTGCAAAGATGCCATCCTCCCCAAACAGATGGCCGTTGAGTTGAAGGCTTGATCAGAATTTAAGGGAGAGGAGCAGACCCTTCCCTGTCGATCTCACCCATCATCCCTTCAATCACCTCCCGGGTCTCTTTGAGCAGAGCCTTACGATCGGATTTGGGACGACCAGCCGTGAGGATGGGTTGGCCGATCCGGACCTGGATTTCTCCGGGATGCTTCAAAAAGGAACGACGCCCCCAAAAGCGACCGGCATTGTGGGCGATGGGCACAATGGGAAGACCCGAAGAGAGCGCCAGGCTGATACCCCCGGCATTATATTTGCCAACACTGCCAGGGGCAGTCCGGGTGCCTTCGGGAAAAATCAACACCGACACCCCTTGGTCAAAATGATCCTGGCCAGCCTGCTGCATTTTCCGCATCGCCTCCACCCCCCGACTGCGGTCGATGGCGATCTGATCGGTGGCTTTCAAGGCCCAGCCAAAAAAAGGAATGTTGAGCAGGCTCTTTTTAAGCACCAAAACCAGGGGGGGGAAAATAGCGGCAAAAATCACCGTCTCCCAGGCGGACTGGTGCTTGGACAATAGAATAAAAGGCGGTTCAGGGAGATGTTCCAACCCCATCACCCGATCCCCAAGGCCGCAGGTGAGTTCCAACAGACGGCGATTGAAACGGGACCAGGAGCGAGCCATCCCCTGGCGTGTGGCCACGGAAGTGACCGGCCACACCACCATAATGGCGGTGGCATAGCTGATAATGCCCACCACAAAGAGGAAAAAAAAGAGGCTCGAACGCACCCAGGTCTTGAATTTTTCCATGCCAATACCCACATACCCAGTTGAGGAGGAACTTTTGCCCAGGACGTTCATACTAAACAAAATGATCGGGTAAACCGACCATCAGCGACCAGTCAAAAGCCAAAAAAAGCACGCTAGCACTAAAAAACAGAGAGGCAAGCAAGATGTCCCAAAATGCACTGATTCCTTACACCGGCAACCAGGAGTTGAGCCACTACATCGCGCAACTCGATCAGGTTCCCCTGCTTGCTCCGGAGGAAGAGTATGACTTGGCCGTTCGCTACAGGGAAGAGGGAGACTTGGATGCGGCCCATCAACTGGTGGTGAGCTATCTGCGCTATGTGGCCAAAATCGCCAGAGAATACCAACATTATGGTCTGCGGATGATGGATCTGGTTCAGGAAGGCTCCATTGGATTGATGCAGGCGGTCAAAAAATTCAACCCCTACAAAGGATTCCGGCTCTCCACCTATGCGGTATGGTGGATTAAAGCGGCGATTCAGGAGTTTATCCTGCGCTCCTGGAGCCTGGTAAAGATTGGCACCACCACCGCCCAGCGCAAGCTGTTTTTCAACCTGCGCAAATCCAAAAAAACCCTGGAGCGCTTGGATGAGGAAAAAGCCCAGGTGATCGGCGAAGAGTTGGGGGTCTCCACCCGCAGTGTATTGGAGATGGATGGCCGCCTTTCAGGCCCCGACGACTCCCTCAACCGTGCGTCCCATGAATCCGGAGAAGAAGTTCAAAACCTGCTAGCCGATCCCCGAACCGATCAGGAAACCCGGCTTTTGGAGTCAGAAGAAAAACAGCTCCGCCAGGAAGCGATAGCCACAGCCCTGGAAACCCTCAATGAGCGGGAACGCCAGATCATTCAGTGGCGGATAATGACGGAAAAAAAGATCACCCTGGAAGAGATTTCCAAACGCCTGAAGATATCCCGGGAGCGGGTTCGACAACTGGAGAGCAAGGCCCTCATCAAACTCCGCCGCATCCTTATTCCCGGCCTGGAAGGGATGGCACTGGCGACGAGCTGACTGAAAAAGAGAGGGTGTAAAGAAAGTGCCCGCCCATCCGCGTAGGATGCGGTGAGCAGCGCGAACCGCATCAATCAAAAAGAGGCGCCATTTTTAATCTGGAACGGCTATATCACCAACGCTGGGGCCAGAAGTAAAATGGAAGAGAGCCAGAACACGCTAAACCAGGGAGGGGGAAGTGTCGGAGGGTGAACGTTCAGATGAAAACGCCTTTTGACTGAAAGAGCCGTAGCCGCTGGCACCTCCCCGTCCAGAAGCAACATCTCAGCCATCCGGCCCGGGAGGCCTTGATCTCACCCACGAGGCCAGGCAAGCAGGATCTCAGTCATGACCCGGAGGTTGAGAGCCACCGAGCCTGAACCACCACACACCCGCAGGTGCTTAACCCGACACCATCAGGCTGGGAGATTCCACGTACCACCGGATTGGGAAACCGCTCTTCTCTCCCAACCCTTCCAAGGAACCAACCATTCCAAGATGCCCATCAGCTCTCCCCAACAAGGGGATGATACCGCTGGGCCAGGTACGGATTATTTCCAGTCCGGATCCAAAACACCTTGGGGGGTGCTGAGGTTGGGTACTGGTTTTTTCTTGGCCAGCATCAAGGGGCTCGGACTGAACGTCACCACCCGACGGGCGGAAATTTCCACCTCCCGTCCGGTGCGAGGATTGCGCCCTACCCGAGATTTTTTCCGCCGGGAGGCAAACTTGCCGAAACCGGAGAGTTTGACATCCTCTCCTTTTTCCAGCTCCTCCTTAACCACCTCGAACATGGTTTCGACAATTTCCAGGGACTGAGTCCTGGATAAGGGCAAATGTTTGTATACCGCTGCTGCCAGATCAGCCTTGGTCATACCCGCCTCCCACGTATCCCGCTAATCACCATCTTATACCTTCTATTTTTTAGTGCCCTGGCTTCAGGAAGTCCACCCCATCTGTTCACAAAATCTCCATATGAATCAATAAAGCCCTTCATCAAAGCCCACATCGTTCTCCAAAATGGTGGGGCCTTGGGGGGGGTTGGGCTTTTCATCCCCTTTAAAAACCTCCAAAACCGATTTTTTGGTCTGGGCGCCTACCGGTCCGCCGGTCAGGGCATCCACCTCCTCCATGTGGATGCCGGGGGGAACCGGAAAATCACTCAGAGGCTTATTTTCCAAAGCGGCCCCCATAAAATCAACCCAGATGGGCAGTGCTGCCCGGGAACCGGTCTCCCGGTAGCCCAAAACCGAATAATCATCCAACCCCACCCAGACCACTGTCACCAGGGAGGGGCTGTAGCCGATGAACCAGGCATCCCTGAGATCGTTGGTGGTGCCGGTTTTGCCAGCGAGGGGCCGTTTCAGCTTGCGAGCCCGGCGACCGGTTCCCCGCTCCACCACCCCCTTGAGCAGGCTGGTCACCTGATAGGCGGTTTCCGGAGAGATCACCCGGGTACCGAAGAGGGGAGCCTCCTGAAGATGCTCCTGACCGGGTTCCGGCTTGAGCACCCCTTTCACCGGCTCCTGATGGCAGAGCAGGCAGTCTCCCCCAGGATGGCGATGGATGGTGCGACCAAAGCGATCCTGAACCCGGGCGATGTAGACCGGATCCACCAGCTTGCCGCCGTTGCCGAACACCCCATAGGCCGAGGCCATCTTGAGAGGGGTAAATCCCACGGACCCCAGGGCCAGGGAAAGATCGTGGCGGGAGGAAGGGATATCCAGGCCAAAGCGGCTGATATAGGGCAGAGCCGTATCCAATCCCAGGCTTTTCAACAGACGAATGGTCACCAGATTGCGGGAGTGCTCCAGAGCGATCCGCAGGGTGGTGGGGCCATAAAATTTTTGCTCATAGTTTTCCGCCCGCCAAGTTTTCAACTCTCCGGTGTCAGAATCCCGATAAGTCAGGGGAATGGGGCTGTCGTCGATACGGCTGACCGGGGAATAGCCGTTGTCGAGACCGGCGGCATAGAGAATGGGCTTGAAGGCTGAACCGGGCTGGCGGCGGCTTTGGGTAGCGCGGTTAAATTCGCTGCGGCCAAAATCATATCCACCCACCAGGGCCAAAATTTGACCGGTATGGGGATCCAGAGCCACCAGAGACCCTTCGGCATCGGGCTCCTGGGCCAGGCGAACAACCCCTTTTTCATCCCCTTCCTCAGGCATCTCCACCAGGATGACATCCCCGGCCTGGAGCACTTCAGCGACCTTTTTGCGAGAGGGGCCCAGCCGTTTTTTCTTGCCTTTACGCTCTCTGGCCCAGCGCACCCCTTCCAGGGTCAGTTCCACTTTTGTTTCGTCCGCCAGCAGCACCTGGGCGCTGCCGGTGGTTTTTTCACCCACCGAGAGGACCACCCCTTTAAGATAACCGGCAACAGTAGCGGGCTCCTCGCGGTTTTCATCCAGCCAGATGTCCAGGGCGATATCGTCGGTGGCGGGGAGTTTGGCCAGAGGGCCGCGATAGCCGTGACGCCGGTCATAGTCGATGAGTCCCCGGCGAATCGCCGCTTGGGCGGCCCGTTGCAGGCGGGGATCCAGGGAGGTGTGGATATCCAGCCCCCCTTTATAAAGCTGCCGACTGCCCCATTCGGCATAAATCGTGCGGCGGACATGTTCCAGATAGTGGGGTGCGACCTGTTCCAGGGGTTTCTGGGGACGGGCCAGCCCCAGAGTGGCTTCCCCGGCGATCCGGGACTCTTCAGCGGTGATGTAGCCTTCCTCTGCCATGCGTTGGAGGACCAGCTTTTGCCGTCGCTTGGCCGCCTCCGGGTGGCGCCAGGGGCTATACCAGCTGGGAGCCTTGGGCAGCCCCGCCAGCATGGCCATCTGTCCCAGATTAAGATCCGCCACGTCTTTATTAAAATAGATCCGGGCCGCCGCCCCTACCCCGTAGGAGCCCGCACCCAGAAAAATCTGGTTGAGATAAAGCTCCAAAATTTCATCTTTGGTGAAGCGCTGCTCAATACGAATGGCGAGGATGATTTCCCGAATTTTGCGTTCCCAGGTGCGATCCAGGGTGAGCAAAAAGGTCTTGGCCACTTGCTGGGTAATGGTGGAAGCCCCTTGGACCACTTTTCCCGCCCGAACATTAGCGATCATGGCACGGAAAATGCTTGGTAGATTGATGCCCGGATGGCTGTAAAATTCGCTATCCTCAATGGCCAGAAAGGCATCAAGCTGGGTGCGGGGAACATCCCGCAGGGGCACAAACTGCCGTCGCTCGACAAAAAATTCCCCGAGCAGCTGGTAATCCCGGGCATAAACCCGGGTCAGCAGACTGGGGCGATAGTCGGCCAGGGAGTTTAGAGCAGGCAGATCCTTGGAGTAGCGCATATAGACCGCCCAGACGGTCAATGCGCCGAGAACCATGGAGAGTAGTGTCAGGAAGAGAAAAAACCTGGACCACCGAAACCGTTTGGGCACGCTGTCATTCATGTTTTGGTGGGAATCCGGGGATGAAAAAAATACAAGTCGCAGTGGATATGGGATCGGTTCTAAGTTAAGGTGATTCGATTCAGCTCGACCCTTGAGCCAAGCTTAACCAATCCAGCGCGCCAAATCATCGGAAAACATTTTTTTAAAGCCAAAGCATGCTTCCTTTTCTATCCAATACCAAGCCCATCGTGGGGCTCGACATCGGCTCCGGCGCCATCAAGGCAGTCGAGTTAAAGCCTGCCGGCAAGCAGTGGCGCCTCCACCGCTTTGGCATGAAGCCCCTGGCACCCGAGGCCGTTGTCAACGGCCAGATCAAAGACATGGAGGGTGTCACCCAGGCGATTCGTGATCTGATGGCGGAAAAAAAGTTTTCCACCAAGCGGGTCGCTACCGCTGTCAGTGGCTCTGCCGTCATCGTCAAAAAGATTCAGTTGGGTATCATGCCTGAACTGGAACTCGAAGACCAGATTTCCCTGGAGGCCGAGGAGTATATTCCATTTGACATCGAAGAGGTCCATCTGGATTTCCAGATCCTGGGCAACGATGGCGAAAACATGGATGTCCTGCTTTCAGCCTGCAAAAAGGATGCGGTCAACAACCGACTGGAAGCGCTGGAAACAGCCGGACTGCATGCAGCGGTGTGCGATCTGGATCTTTTCTGCATCGCCAACGCCTACGATCAAATTTTAAAACCCCAGGCCCCGGAAGAGGAAGAGACCGTCGCCCTGGTCAACGTCGGTGCGGCACTCACCAACCTCACCATTTTGCACAACTCCGATCCCCTCTTCACCCGGGATCTGATGTTTGGCAGCGCCACGCTCACCAAAGAGATCCAACAGCGTTATGGCCTCTCCAGCGAAGAGGCCGAGCGCCTCAAATGCGTCACCGCTGAAAATAGCGCCGACAACCCCACCATTCCCAGGGATCTCCAGACCGAAGCGATCACTCCCTTTCTGGAACAGCTGATGCGTCAGGTGGGGCAATCCCTGGATTTTTTCAAAGGCACCAACCCCCAACAGCCGATCAATGCCCTTCTGCTCTCCGGCGGGGGGGGGATGACCGGGGGTATCGTCAAATTGATGACCGAACACTCCGGCCTGCAGGTACGACTGGTTGATCCGCTTCTCGGTTTGAAGGCAGGCCGCTCAGCCAGGAAAAGCCTGGAGTTTCAAAAGATGGCCCCCAGCTTCATGGTGGCGGTGGGTCTGGCTCTCAGGGGAGCGGCATAATGATCAAAATCAATCTGCTACCCTACCGCGACGCCCGCCGCCAGAAGGTGATGCAGGGCATCCTGATTTTTTGGTTTCTGATGGCTGCTGCCGGGGCAGGGGCGGCCTATGGGGTGGATTATACCATCAACCAGGAAATCGACGCCAAAAAGCAGATCCGCAAAAAAAACGACCACCAGATCGACAAGCTCAACGAAAAGCTGGGAGAAATCAAAGACATCAAGGCCAAAAAAGAGGCCGTCCAGGCGCTTCTGGATACCATCGAGCGCCTGCAACAGGCCCGTTTTCTCCAGGTCCACGTTTTGGATGAGCTGAGCCGCGCCATTCCCCCCAAGGTATGGCTGATGCGCCTGACCACCAGAGAACAGCTCCTGGAGTTGACCGGCAAGGCCCAATCCAACGCCATGGTGGCGGACTTTATGAACAACCTGAACGCCTCACCCTATTTTTCCCAGGTCAAGCTCAGCAAAATTTTGAGTGATACGGAAGGGGAGCACAAGGTCAAGCGGTTCATCCTGAAAGCGGAAATCACTCCCCCGGCAGCCGCCAAGGATGCCGACGCCAAGGATGAGGAGAAATAGCCGTGGAACTGGGTTTTGATCCCATCGTCATCCTGCGTCTGAAGCTGATCGAAAAGATCGGTATCGGCATCGGCGTGATTATCGCCATTGCTGCCGGCTACTGGTATTTCCTCTATCAGGGACATCAGGAAGCTCTGGACAAGCTCAACACGGAGCTTAAGGAGCAGGAGCTTAAAATCAACACCAAAAAACGGATGTTGACCAAACTCCCGGAGCTGCGCAAAGAGCTGGAAGATCTCAAGGAAAAGGAAATCATCGCCCTTCGGGAGCTGCCCACCACCAACGAAATCCCTGCTCTTCTGACCAACATTTCCCACGCTGGTCACGCCCAGGGTCTGGAATTTCAGCTCTTCGCACCCCGCAAGGAGGAAGAGCGGGATTTTTATGCTGAAGTACCGGTGGATCTGAAATTTATCGGCTCCTACCACGACTCGGCGCTCTTCATGAATCAAGTCGCGCAGCTGCCTCGCATCGTCAACGTCTCCGATATCTCCATGATACCCGGTGGGGGCACCGCTTCCAGCAACCTGACCACCGTGGCCAAGGCCACCACCTACCGTTATCTGGAGCCGGAACTGGAGACAGAGGGTGAAAAGGGCAAGGACAAGAAGGGCAAGAGGCCAAAGAAATGATCAAGCCCCTTTCCACAGCCGGAACACTCCTTGCCGCCTGTCTGATCACCCCGATGCTGGCTGACACGGCCCACGCCCAGATCGACATCACGACACCCGTGGTGGAAAATCTGGACGCGGGTAAAAAAGCCGCAGCTCAACTGGCCCAAAAAAATCCCGGCCTGGCAGCCACGGATCCCGATCAGGCCCCTGGGGGTTCTCTCGAAGAGATGCCTGCCAGAGAGGCAATGGCTCAAAATCCGACTGCCGACCAAGCCCCCCGGAGAGCCCCTTCGGCTGAAGGCAGCCAACCGATGATGGAAGCGGCCACTGAACAGGCCGTCGACCCCCTTAGTTTCAGCGTCAAAGTGGCCCCAAAAGAGGTCTTCATCTATCGCCCGGAAGGCAAGCGGGATCCCTTTGACAATCCTTTCAAGGGGGTGGCGCCCGTCGAGGACGAAACCACCATTAAAATCAACCGGCCCAAGCGGATCAAAGAGCCTCTGGAAGCTTTCCAGCTGGACAGTCTGCATCTGGTTGCCATTCTTTTCAATATCGAAGGACAGGAACCCGTTGCCATGATTCAAGACACCACCGGCAAGGGCCATTTGGTTAAAACGGGTCACTATCTCGGGGTCAACGAAGGGCGGATCATCACCATTGAAGATGGCGCCGTTCTGATCGTCGAACCAACACCCACTCAACTTGACCCCAAAGCAACCCGCACCACCACGTTGCGGTTGCATGGAGAGGAAAACGAATAATGTCCAAGGGATTATCATTGGCCATTCTTCTGGCTTGTACCGTAGGGCTTTCCGGCTGTGCCGAATGGCCCAATCCACTGGCTTCCTCCAGCGATCAGGCCCCCGCGGCCAGCGCAGCGGAAACCAATGCCGCATCAGAGGCGACCACCACCGAAGCCAGCGCCAAAAAGGCTGCTTCAGCCGCAGCCGATACCGAGATGGATGTCCCGCGCATCTCCCGGATCGAAGCGGTGGAGAGCGGTCAGGGTTCCCGGATTTCGATTTTTGGGGCCACGCCGGACAAATATCAGGTCTATCAGCTGGACAATCCCCCCCGTCTGCTCCTGACCCTGCCGGGCATGGAGATGGATCCCACGGTCCAGCCCCTCACGGTGGATCTGCCCACGGTGGGCGACCTGTTCCCCAGCAATACCGGGGATGAGGGGGCACGCCTGGAGATCACCCTCAAGGGGGATACCCAGTATGAAGTACAAGAGCGGGTTGGCGGGCTCGATATTTACATTCTCAGCCTAACCCAGGAAGAGACCAGCGGTGCCACCCAAATCCAGGATGTGCGCATCAGCGAAAGTGAAACAGGCACCCGCATTCAACTGCTGGGTTCTGGAACCATTGTCAACCCCAAGGCGATCCGCCTGAACAACCCCCCCCGTCTGGTGGTGGACATGACCGGACTGTCCGAGCCGGTGGAACCCCGTCACTTCCAGGTACTCTCCGACGAGGTCCGTACCGTTCGTCTGGGGGGCAGCGCTGGCAAGGCCCGCCTTCTGGTGGAGCTGACCGATGCCCAGGTGATCTTTGAACTGGAAGAGGAGTCCGGATTGCCGGTCATTCTCCTGGCCCATCAATCCGCTGACCGTACAGCCACTCAAGCGGCTCTGAAGACCCCTATCGAGGAAGAATCAACCCTGGCAGCAGGCGTGGAGGCGGTGGACTTTACCCTGGATGGTGAGAATGCCCTGGTTCGCGTTCGTCTCTCCAAAACCGATGTGGTGGTCGACAGCCACCAGGATGGCACCAATCTGATTATCGATCTGGAGGGAATGGCCATTCCCCAGGAGCTGATTCGTCGCCTGGATGTAAGCGACTTTGGCAGCCCTGTCAACACTGTGGACACCTATCCCCAGGGGGACAATGCCCGCCTGGTGGCGGCTTTGCAGGATCCCAGCTCCCGTCATGAAATTTTGCAAAAAGGACAGGAGATCCAGCTCAAGGTGATGCCCGCCAGCCCTTCCGGCGCCAGCAGCACCATCGGCGGCACCGACGGCACCACCTATACCGGCAAGCGGATATCCATGGATTTCAAGGATATCGACGTTCAAAACGCCTTTAAGCTGCTGGCTCAGATCAGCAACCTCAACATCATTCTTTCCGACACCGTCACCGGCACTCTCACCATGCGTCTGGTGGAGGTGCCCTGGGATCAAGCCTTGGATCTGATGCTGGAAGCCAAGGGTCTGGGCCGGGTGCAGCAGGGCAATGTTTTACGCATCGCCCCCCTGTCGGAAATCCAGCAAAACGCCCAGGATCGACTTCAGGTACAGGAGAGCAATCAGCAGCTCGATCCCCTGGTCACGGAAATGATTCCGGTCAGCTTTGCTTCCGCTCCCGACATCCGCACCCTGCTGATGGAGGGGGATCAAACCCAAGGCACCCGGATTCTCTCCACCCGGGGGACGGTCTCCATTGATGCGCGCACCAACACCCTGATCGTCAAGGACAGCGTCACCAACCTGGCCAAAATCCGGGAGATGGTCTCCAAGCTCGACAAGCCCATTCCCCAGGTGTTGATCGAGGCTCGCATTGTCGAAATGGATCGCTCCAGCTCCATGGCGCTGGGCATCAACTGGGGGTTCAACTATAAAAACACCCTCAACAACAACTTTGCCATCTCCGACTCCGCCGCCAACGCCTACACCACCCATCAGGATGCCACCAACACCTATGAACGGCGGGCCAGCATGAGTGGCAACACGGCGCAAAATGTCTCTCTGATGCCATCCACCACGGTGGGGCAGATCGGCCTGCACATGGGCTCCATCTCTCCCCTGCTGGATCTCGACATCGAACTGGGTGCCCTGGAGACCCAAGGCTATGCCAAGACCATCTCCAGTCCCCGGGTGCTCACCACCAACAATCAGCTGGCCTCCATCAACCAGGGGATCAACCAACCCTATCCCACGGAGTCTGAAAGCGGTGGTGTGACCTACGCCTATATTCAGGCGGATCTGAGCTTGGAGGTGACCCCCCAGGTCACCCCCAACGGCTATATCACCCTGGCGGTTGCCGCCACCAACAACTCTCTGGGCTCCTCCTCTTCCGTGGGCGCACCTCCCCCCATCAACACCAAGGAGGTGAACACCAACGTGCTGGTGAAAAATGGCGAAACCATCGTGCTGGGCGGTATTTTTCAGGACATCGCCACCGATGGTAACAGCGCGGTGCCCGAACTCCACAAGATTCCCTTTTTGGGCTGGCTCTTCAAAAACAAATCGATCTCCAGCAGCCAGACCGAGCTGTTGATCTTCATCACCCCCCGGATCATCAATCCCGAGTGAACGACCACCGCACACTCTCCCTGGATCTCGGTCCCCGCTCCTACGACATTGTCGTGGGTGCGGGGCTTCTGGATTCCCTTGGTGCCCGCTTAAGCCCGCTTCTTCCCGGCCCCCAGGTCGCGGTGGTGAGCAACGACACCATCGCCCCGCTCTATATGGAACGGATGGTGGCTTCTCTCAAAGCCGCCGGGCTCACCCCCCTGGAAATTCTCCTCCCGGATGGGGAAAAGTATAAAGACTGGCACCATTTGCAAACCATATTCGACGCCCTCATCGAAAACCGCTTCGAACGCTCCTGCACCCTTTTGGCGCTGGGTGGGGGCGTGGTGGGGGATATGACCGGATATGCAGCAGCTTCGTTTTTGCGAGGAGTCCACTTTGTACAGGTTCCCACCACCCTGCTCTCCCAGGTGGATGCCTCAGTGGGGGGCAAGACCGGCATCAACCACCCCTTGGGTAAAAATCTGATCGGCGCTTTTTATCAGCCCAAGCTGGTGGGAATCGATCTCGACACCCTGGCCACCCTCCCCCGCCGGGAGCTTTTGGCGGGTCTGGCAGAGGTGATCAAGTATGGCATCATCTGGGATGGGGAGCTGTTTGAGCGGATTGAAAAAAATCTCGATGGCCTGCTCGCCCTGGATCCGGCACTGATCGGCAAGATTATTTATGACTGCTGCGCCATCAAGGCGGAAGTGGTCAACCTGGACGAACGGGAAGCTGGCACCCGGGCGCTACTCAACCTGGGCCACACCTTTGGCCATGCCATCGAATCATTGGCCGGTTATGGGGTGCTGCTCCATGGGGAAGGTGTGGCGATTGGTATGGTGATGGCGGCGGATCTTTCCCAGCGGATGGGACTTTGCAGCCAAGGGGAAACCCAACGGATTCGCACCCTTCTGGAGCGGGCCGGACTGCCGGTCAAAGCGCCCCGATTCCCGGTGGAAAATTATCTGGAGGCGATGACCCGGGATAAAAAGGTGACCGCCGGGCGCATCCGCTTTGTGGTGGTGGATAAAATTGGCAAGGCCCATGTCACGGCTGATGCGCCTGTTGAGATGGTTTCGGCTGCGATTCTTGAAAATATGGTGGACTGAACAGCTTGTCGGATGGGTAAGCTGTGGAAAGCGTACCCAATCAAGAGGGATGTGTTGTTTTTGTTGTTTAGAACAACACAACCTTAATATTTGTTTTTTGTTTTTTGTTTATAAAATCAAGATCAAAGGACAGACCTTGGGGGGAAAGAATTCCCCCCAATCCCCCCCATCTTTTTTTTTAATAGTTAGAACCTTTTTATTGCACCCGATAGTTGACGTGACAGCCTGCACAGGCTGAAGTGATGGCTCTTAAGGCTCCGAACACCTTTTCTGGATTCCCCTCCACCTCGGCATCCTGAACCACCTGCATAAAACGACTGGCCGCCCGATGCATGTCGGTGCCATATTGCTGCATCCCCTCCGGCATGAAACCCGCCATATGGTGCGCCCCATGAAGATCCAAGGCGCTCATACCCAGACGATTTTCCGCAATC